>NZ_JBSQIC010000034.1:0-36033 GCF_055108615.1 Tangfeifania sp.
GCATCCCAGTTATGCGTTAATTTCGTCCCGGAATAAAAAAGCTTGTCTTCACCCTGCTCATAATTCGTAATCGATATCTTAATCCCGTCCGAGGAATTTTCAAAATCGATATTTTCGATGGAAAGTTCGGGAGCAACCGCAACAGGACCGTTACAATAAAAAACCGTATCGGCTCCCGGATTATCTATACGGTAATTTTGCTGCGACTGAGCCCGGCCAAAACCGGCGATCAAAAAAAGAATTCCAACTACTACAGAAAAAAGCAGTTTTTGTTGCCTCATAGATTTATTTTCCCTTGTTGGAAAAGTATTTCATAAACTGGGACCGCTCGTAAACCATTGGGTCAGGAATATTTTTATAAGAGAGTCGTCCGCGGAAATCTTCGGGACGTAAAAAATTCCATTTTTTCATAAACGCTGTTAATTCCGAAAGCATTTCCGGAATAACATCATTCCCGTTTACATACAACGTTGAACAAAGCTGTGCCACTTTAGCACCGGCCAGAATTTGCTTAATCACCGATTTGCCGTCGTGAATTCCGGTTGATGCTGCAATATCAATTTCGGGAACTTCAGACGATACCAGCCCCACCCAGCGCAAAGTGTGACGGATTTCCACCGGCGAGCTGAAAACTTCAGAAGAAGTGAGTTCCAGTTTATCCAGATTGATGTCGGGTTCGTAAAAACGGTTAAACATGACCACACCTTTGGCGCCACCGGCTTTCAGCCTGTCAACCATGCCAATAATATTACTGTGGTAAAGCCCTATTTTCATTGAAACAGGAATGGAAACCTCTTTTTTCACTTTTTGCAGTACATCGAGATAAAGATGCTCGATTGCCCCGGGCTCTTCGCGGCGATCAACCGGAACATAGAAAATATTGAGTTCCAGCGCATCGGCACCTGCCTCCTGAAAATCTTTGGCAAAAGTGGTCCATTCGCTGGCCGAAACACAGTTTACACTGGCAATTACCGGGATGCCAACAGCTTTTTTGGCTTCTTCAATCAGGCGGATGTGTTTTGTTATCGTATTATCGCGCATGTAATTTTTAATATAGTCCTCTGCTTCGGGGTAACTGGCGTTATGCGAATCCTGCAGTAACATGCTGGTTACTTCGTTGTTGATTTGCTCTTCGAACACCGATTTTAAAACCACTGCGCCGATTCCGGCTTCTTCCAGTTTCTTTATTTTTTCAACCGAGTTGGTAATACCCGAACTTGCTGCCACAAGCGGATTTTTCAGGTTTAATCCGAGATATTTTGTTTGCAGTTTTGTCATTATTTTTAAATTTAATCAGATTACAATCTAAATTTTTATCCATAATTCCTTGCTCCAAATATTTTACTGCCTACCCGAACAATAGTACTTCCTTCTTCAACTGCCAGTGGATAGTCGTCCGACATTCCCATCGAAATTTCTTTGAATTCAGGATTATCAGCAAAATATTTATTTTTCAATTCGTTGAAAATCGATTTTAACCTTCTGAATTCGCTTCGCACCTTTTCCGAATCGTCGGTAAAAGTGGCCATTCCCATCACACCGGCAATGGAAATATTTTGCATGTTTTTATAGGCTTCCGATTCCAAAATCTCACGGGCACCTGCTTCGGTCAGTCCATATTTTGATTCTTCTTCGGCAATGTGAAATTGCAGCAAACACGGGATTACACGGTCGTTTTTGCGGGCTTCTTTGTTTACTATTTTCAGTATTTTAAACGAGTCGATGCTGTGAATCATGCTCACAAAAGGGGCGATGTATTTTGCTTTGTTTGATTGCAGGTGCCCGATAAAATGCCACTCGATGTCTTCCGGCAGTTCTTCATGCTTTCGAATGAGTTCCTGTGCTTTGTTTTCGCCAAACATTCTGTGGCCGGTTTGGTAAGCCTCCAGAATGGCATCGTTGGGTTTTGTTTTTGAAACAGCAATTAGTTTCACTCCCTCCGGCAAATCAGATTTAATCTTTTCAAGGTTCTTTGCAATATCCATTAAAACAAATTTTCATTCAAAAATAGAAATAATGGCTGTAATAAAAGATGATTTAAGTATAATTTGAGAGTTTACTTTTGGATAACCTGGAATTGGACTTTCCTCTTGGGAGTTGGAGTTTCCCAACTCAGACAAAAAAAACTCCGGTTTACCTGCAAGACATCCTCCATTCCATAAAACTCTTCACTACCCTCCGGATTAATCAAAACGAAAACCGCACCGGCCAGTTGTGGGAGCACGAAAATTTCGACACCACCATCCGCAACGAGAGGCACTTTACAACCGTTGTAAACTACACCCTCAACAATCCCGTTTCCGCCGGTTTGGTGAAAGAGTGGCACGACTGGCCCGGGACAAGGAGTTTCCTAACTCCGTGATCTTTCGTTTGGGAATCGGACTTTCTAAGTCCAATATCTTCGACTTGGGAAAGTCGAAGTCCCCGCCGGGAGTTGGAGTTTCCTAACTCCAACATTTTCGACCCGGGCTCCATATGAATCGATATGCGAAAAGCCGAAATCCCCATCCGTGAGTCGACCTTTCCAAGTCTGTTTTAAGCAACCTGCCTGAAAAAGCTGAATTTCCCTCTCTGAAAAAATGGAAACCCCAACCGGTTTCGTTCGAAACCTATAAAAAAGGATTTGACCTTGTTCAGCATCATATTCACAACGGCGATACCTATTTGCTGAATTACACACAGCCAACACCCTGAACCCGCCGTGCCCAGCTCATTGAGGAAGGTAAAATCAAAGTCTGCCGGATTACCCCTGATGATTTACCCCGCTTCGAAAAAGCCGGGTTAATTAACGCCATGCAGGGATTGGATGAAATGCCGGTAATAAAAATCGAAAATATTATTTGAGATGGGTCATCGTCTCACTCTGAGTGAGGCTATGATTATTTTTCCATAAAAACATCATCCATAATCCGATTGATTTTTCGTTCGTTTATCCGGCGCGAATATACAATCAGCGAATAGTTCAAAACCAATGGTTCGGTGGTTGAAACCGGGATTGTTTTATTGCCGGGCCAGGCGGCATTTTGCATGCTGTTTTGACTGCGTAAAATCCAGGGTTGCGGATAACCGGGATTTTCGGGATGATCAACAATTACCACCCCTGCTTTTTTTCCTCCGGCTCCCATACTTCCTGAAATATTGATAAATCCTTCAGACTCAACTGAAGTTGTTTGTGGTTCCACTTCACCTGCCGGTCCGGTGAACTCAACATCTTCGGGCAATTTCAATCGCACCGAAAAACCGCTGTACCCTTTTTCATCTTCGGAGCCACCGATCGAAAGATTTTCTTCCAGTGCAAGCAAGCTGATTTCAAAGTCAATACGGCGATAGTTTCGTTCTTCGGGGTGAATCGTGATTTTTGCATTTTCCTTCAGGTAAGGGGATTTCGTTCCCCGCTTTATCCATTGATCCGACATCCATTCCACGGTTGTTTTCAGAACACCTGCCCCATCCGGTTTCAGAAAAAACTCGACTTCCGAAACTTTCTGCTCAAAGTTTTCCAAAGCCCACGGGTCGCCAATTCGTTTATTGCCGATCCACACCTGGTGCCAGGCCCAGAAAACGCCGCGATGATGCAGGTGATCGACTGGAAAATCTTCCGTCAGAACGGCTCCGTCAATTCCCCACAACGGGTGAATATAGTTACAGCGTTCGTATTCACCCTGGTAATTTTTCGGGGCTGACTGGTAAAAAAGGATTTTATTTTCGTTTTCCAGAAAAAGCAGTCCGCCCTCTTCTTTCTGCAGGGTTACCTGGGCATTCAGGTTCCACGAAAAAATAAGCAGAAATAAAAAAGGTATCGCTATTCGTTTCATTGATTTTTAAGTTTTATTTCAACAGATTATCAAACAGCCAGTTGTTTTTTTGCTCCTGTTGTTCGGGAAAAGTCCAGTGTTGCGTTTCCTGAAAAATGTGTAGTTCTTTTTCAGCATCGATAACATTATACGCGGAATAGGTTGAAGTAGGCGGGCACACATTGTCGTTGTAGCCCCAACTGTACCACCCGGGCACGTTTACAAAGCGGGCAAAGTTGACCACATCGAAATATTTCGAGGTTTCCACCTTTTCGGGTTTGTTGGTAAACCCGTCGCGGAACATGTGCGGCCATCCGCCGGCACGGTCGTTCAGGTAGCCCGTTAAATCGGATAGTGCCGGATAGAAAGCAGCGAGGTAATCGATACGATCGTCGAGCCCGGCAGTTACAATGGAAAGTGCACCGCCCTGGCTGCCGCCGGTTACGGCAATATCTTCGCCGTTAAAACAATCGAGCGACTCGATAAAATCGACCGCACGCACGCAGCCAAGATACACCCGTTTGTAATAGTAGTTGTCTTTGTCGTCGAGATTGGTTACCCAGTAATTATCGAGCGCGCCGTAACGCAAATTGTCGTACACTTCCTGGTCGAGGTTGACCGGAATGCCGTGAATCCCAATCTGGAAGGTTATAATTCCCTTTTCGGCACTCCACGGATCGCCGTAATATGGCCGGATGCCGGCACCCGGAACGTGCAGAATGGCCGGGTATTTTCCTTTGGCTTTGGGTTTGCTCAGAATGCCGTAAATTTTCCCTTTTATATTGTCGATGCGCACGTGGTAAACGTCCACTTTGTCGGTGCAGCGCTCGGGCATCAGCGTTAAAACCGGCTTCACGGGCACTTCGGCGAGTTCGGCTTTGGCATCTTCCCAAAACTGCTCAAAATCGGGTGGCAAAGTGGTGGTCGGTTCAATTTCGTCAGGCGAAAACCCGGCTGTGGCGTAAGATGAATACGTTTTGCCATCCACCTCCACCGAAGCGTGGCAGCGCAAAAACCCCGGCTCCCTGAACCGTTTTGATTTTAACGTGGCACTGCCTTTTTTCAGGGTTACCCGTCCTTTGTCCCAGGCGCTCATCTGCTCAGGCTGAATGCGGTAAGTTACTTCCACTCCGTCCATTGGCACGTTGTTTTTCAGTACCTGAATTTCAAACTCAGCGTGGTCGCCTTTTTCGTATGTCCAGTCGGCGTGGTCGGGTGTTACAATTACCTGCACCAGCTGTTTGGATGGCTGGGCAATGCTTTGGAAGCAGATGCCGGTTATGAGCAGGAATAGTAGAGTAAATCTCGTCTTCATAGTTTTATCGTTTAAATGTTTTTCTAATTTCCCTGAAGGATGTTCAAGTTCAAAATTAAAAATTATTCGTCATGTTTGAAATTCTTTCCTTTTTTTTGGAGACAGCCGGAAAGGTGTTCTGCACAACATAATTGTATCCATATTGAACTACAACCCGGTTTATTTTGCAGAATTTTTTTTCTATGTACTTAACGACGGTTTTATGTTTGTTCCTTGTTGAAATTCAGGTAATTCTTGAATCAAAGCGGTATTGTCCGTTTTCAATTTTCCTGCACTGTTTTCGATATATTGAAATGATAACACGAAATCATTGCCAAACCGTGCTATTAGTTGTAAATTACACGATTATTAAAATCAAAAAAATAATTTATGAATAATCAGGAATTCAGTACAGATGAAATACAACAACTCATAAAAAAGCATTACAAGGCAGTAATTATTGTTATTGTGCTTTTAATTGTTGGATTTGGTTCATTTTTCCAGGTGGGTACCGAAGAAGAGGGAGTGGTAACACGTTTCGGAAAGCATGTCAGGACAGTTACGCCCGGCTTGAAAATGAAAATACCTTTTATAGAAAAGGTATATAAAGTACCGGTTGAACGGCAAAAAAAGCAGGAGTTTGGTTTTCGTACGCAACAAGCCGGGGTCAGAACCCAGTACAGCCGCACAGGCTCGGTCACCGAAGACGAAGCGATAATGCTGACGGGTGATTTGAACCTGGCCAATGTGCAGTGGGTGGTGCAATACCGGGTAAGCGATCCGTACAACTACCTGTTCAAGGTTCGCAATCCCGACAATACACTGCGCGATCTCTCCGAAGCTATTACCCGGCAGATTGTAGGCGACCGTACCGTTAACGAAGTATTAACCGTTGGAAGGGCCGAAATTGCCAGCGAAGTAAAAGTTTTGCTGCAGGAGATGACCAGGGAATATTCTCTCGGAGTTGAAATAGCCCAGGTCGTGCTTCAGGACATCAACCCTCCGGAATCGGTAAAACAGGCATTTAATGCCGTAAACGAAGCACAGCAGGAAAGGGAAACTTTGATAAACGAAGCCAAGTCGGAATACAACAAGGTAATTCCACGGGCCAGGGGGCAGGCGGAAGCAACCATCCAAAAGGCCGAAGGATACGCCACCCAGCGTGTAAACAATGCACAGGGTGAAGTGGCAAGGTTTAACGCCCTTTACGAGGAGTACGTCAGAGCGCCCGAAGTAACCAAAAAGAGAATATATCTTGAAACACTACAGGAAGTTCTGCCCAAACTCGGAGACAAAATTATTACTTCGGAAAATGGCAACAACATGATTCCTTTACTAAAAAAGGAACTGAATTAAACAACACAACATCAATTTATTAAAAGAATGACAATGAATAAACAAAATAAAATATTACTAATTGCAGCAATAATTATTGGCGGCATAATTGTTTTGTCGCAAAGTATTTACGTTGTAGATGAAACCCAGCAGGTGGTGGTCACTCAATTTGGCCGGCCGGTGGGCGATGCCGTGACCGAACCCGGGTTGAAAATCAAAACTCCGTTTGTGCAGAAAGCAAATTATTTTGAAAAACGTTACATGGAATGGGACGGCGACCCGAATCAAGTTCCCACAAAAGAGAAGAAGTTCATTTTTGTTGACAGCTACGCACGCTGGCACATTACCGATCCGCTGCAGTTTTACAAACGCCTTACTAACGAACGGGGCGCGCAAAGCAGGCTCGACGATATAATCGACGGCGAAACCCGCGACCAGGTGGCCAGTCACAGCCTCGAAGAAGTAGTCAGGAACACCAACAGGCAGGCCGACACAACGGCCAAAATAAGTGAAATAATAGAAGATTCCCTGGCACAGATTGAGGTGGGCCGAAAAAGAATCCAGAACATTATCCAGGAAACTGTCAACGAAGAAACAAGAGATTTGGGCATTGAAGTACTGGATTTCCGGTTTAAGCGGATCAATTATGTAGAGGATGTAAGGGAACGGGTTTACGACCGCATGAAGAGCGAGCGAATCCGAATTGCCGATAAATTCAGGTCGGAAGGCGAAGGTGAAGCTTCACGTATTAACGGGGAAAAAGAGCGCGAACTGAACCAGATACAATCGGAAGCTTACAGAGAAGCTGAAACAATTAAAGGAAAAGCCGACGCTGAAGCTGCCCGGATTTATGCTGGGGCGTACAACAAATCAAGAGGCTCAAGGGAACTGTATAGCTTTATTAAAAGCATGGAAACCTTTCAAAATACGTTCGATTCCACCACCACGGTGATTCTTTCAACCGACAGCGAATTATACAAATACCTGAAAAGCATGGAATAAATTGAACTATCCATCAAATAATTATTGTTCATAAAACCAGATGACCAGTTTAATTAGTTCTGAGAAATAACTTCGGAATCAAAGTTTACGTAGCTTTACTTAAATACTGTTGATTTGAAGTTATACATTAAAAATATGGTGTGTATTCGCTGCCAGATGGTAGTGAAAGCCGAACTTGAAAAACTCGGACTGCAATATGTTTATGTGAAAATTGGTGAGGCCGATATAATTGAAGATGTTCAGCCGCAACAACTGGAACAGCTAAAAGCAGAATTGAAAAAAGCAGGCCTGGTTTTAATGGACAACAAAAAAAGTGTGCTTGTTGAAAAAATAAAAAGTGCAATAATCGAGCTGGTGCATTACAGAGAAGACCAAATCAAAGTGAACCTTTCTGATTACCTGAGCGAAAAACTTAATTACGACTATACCTACCTTGCCAACCTATTTTCGGAAGTAAAAGGCATTACCATCGAAAAATTTTACCTCACCCATAAAATTGAAAAGGTAAAAGAGCTGATTGTTTACGACGAGCTGAATCTTTCAGAGATTGCATATAAAATGCATTACAGCAGTGTAGCCCATCTTTCAAATCATTTTAAAAAATACACCGGACTTACGCCCACACATTTCAAAAAACTCAAAAATGAACGCCGTAACACACTTGAAGATGTGTGAATAACCTGTTGGCGGAATAATTTTTCAACCTCTGGTAATCAAACTTCGACTACGCTCAGTCTGACTGTCACAGTGAGCGGAGTCGAACTGTCTCTTAATAAATTAAGGATCAATTCCGCCAACGCGTGTGTGAATAATCTTAATCTACGTTTTCTGATTTCTTTCAAAATGTGTGAATGATGTAAATTAAAACATCAATTGTGTAACACTTTCAAAATTAAACGGGAGTAACTTTGGCAAGGTTACTTAATTTGAAACTGATGCAAGCGAAAGAAATAGAAAAATCAAAAATTCATATCCTCATCGAAATCATTGAGTATGTACCCAATTCGGTGGTGAGCAAAACCATTATCCGGAAAACCACCGGAAATATTAGTGTTGTTGCCATTGATACCGGCGAAGCGCTGACCGAGAAAATTTCTCCGTTCGATACGTTTATTCAGATTATCGAGGGATCGGCCAAAGTTGTTATCGATAATCAGCCCAGCCTGCTGCAAACAGGAGAAGGCATAATTATCCCGGCGCACACTTCAAATGTTGTGCGTGCAAACGGGCGGTTTAAAATGATTTCAACCGTGATTAAAAGCGGGTATGAAGGAAGTACAATATAAAGGCCTCCCCTAACCCCTCCGAAAGAGGGGAACCAGGAGCAAAAAAATAAATTCACACCATAAAAAACAATCATCATGGCAAAAGGCAAAGAAAAGAATGAAGGAAAAGAGAGAAAGAACATAAAAAAAGTAGCTGCATTGAGCTTGAAAGAAAAGAGGGCCGCAAAAACTGCAAAAAAAAGGGCCAAAAACAATGATTCAGGTTTGATCTGATTTTCTTTCAGGAAATGGATTGACCAACAAGTAACAATGGGTTGCAACCCATTGTTTTTCTGAAAAAGCCATTGATGGATTCGTCTTCCGTCTTGTGTCTAAAATATAAAATAAAATCATGAAAATCAGTTATATCGCAACATATCCGCCACGTGAGTGTGGCATTGGAACATTTACGAATAACCTTTTAAAGTCGATGCTCAATGGAAACGCTAATCAGAACAGAAAGAATGAAGGTTTTGTGGTTGCATTGAATGACAACGACCTTACATATAAATATCCGGAAGAAGTAAAAGTTACCATCAGGCAGGATTATCAGGAGGATTACTTAAAAGCGGTAAAATACATTAACTTAAGCGGTGCCGATGTTTGTATCCTACAGCACGAGTTTGGCATATTTGGCGGACAAAGCGGGGTTTACATCCTTCCGCTACTTCACCGGCTTGAAGTTCCCCTCATCGTTACACTGCATACCATACTTAAAACTCCATCGTATAACGAAAGAGCCGTTTTAATAGAAATTTGCAAAATGGCTCAGAAAATAGTTGTGATGAGCCACAAGGCGGTTGAGTTTATGACTACTATTTACAATGTTCCCAAAGAAAAAATTGCACTGATTGAACACGGTGTCCCGGATATTCACTTCAATCCTGAAAAATCGAAAAAAGAGTTTAAACTTGAAAACAAGAAAGTACTGCTGACTTTTGGGTTTATCGGGCGAAGCAAGGGAATTGAAACGGTAATAAAAGCGCTGCCCGAAGTGGTAAAAAAATATCCTGAACTCATTTATATTGTTTTGGGGAAAACCCACCCGAATGTGCTGCGGCACTCGGGCGAGGAATACCGTATTTCCCTGCTGCGGCTGGTAAAAAACCTTCAGCTCGAAAAACATGTTCTGTTTCTGAATGAGTTTATCGACGAACAAAATTTGTTTAAATATTTATATGCCTGCGACATTTACATCACCCCTTATTTGAATGAAGCCCAGATTACCAGCGGAACACTTTCGTATGCGGTTGGGGTGGGGGCCGCAGTTCTGTCAACGCCGTACTGGCATGCCGCAGAATTACTTGCGAAGGGAAGAGGCCGGTTATTTGGTTTCAATGATTCGGGTGAGCTGGCGGAATCATTGACAGAACTTTTCGATAAACCGGAAGAGCTAAATGAACTAAAAAACAGAGCCGGTGAATATGGCCAAAAGATTACCTGGCCAAAAACCGGTGAAAAATATCTGGCAATTAGCGAAAAATTAGCGAAAAATGGTAATCTGGTTATTACCCAAAAAGAACCGGAACTTGATTTGCTCATTCTTCCCCCCTTTTCGCTTGCACACATTAACAGGCTTACCGATGACACCGGCATCATTCAACATGCCAAATTTGGCATTCCCAATTTGAAGGAAGGGTATTGCCTCGACGATAATTCGCGGGCTTTGCTGATGGTGTTAATGGCTTACCGGGAGATGAAAAACAAACGTGCGCTTGAATTGTCGCCTGTTTACCTGAGCTACATCCACTACCTGCAAAATGCCGACGGAACTTTCCGTAACTTCCTGAGTTTTAACCGTAATTTTCTGGATGAAATTGGCTCCGAAGATTCGTTTGGGCGGACCATCTGGGCGCTGGGTTATTTGCTGGGGAATGCACCAAACGATGCCTATTATCAAACCGGCAGATTGATATTTTTCAACGCAGCACCCAACTTCGAAAAATTAACATCTATCCGGGGAATCGCCAACACCATGATTGGCATCAGCTATTACCTGAAAAGCAACCCGGCAGACGATTCCATGACCGAAAGGCTGAGGAACCTCGCGAATGCATTATTGAAACATTACCGCGAAAACCAGTCGGCAGGCTGGAACTGGTTTGAATCATTGCTGGCTTACGACAATGGAATTCTGCCCCTGGCACTGCTGCATTCAGCCGAAATACTGAACGACGATAAAATTACCCAAACTGCCATTGATTCCATGAATTTTCTGACCGAGCACACATTAAAGGATAACTATTTGTCGGTAATCGGCAACGAAAAGTGGTATAAAAAAGAGGGGGAACGCTCGGTTTTTGCACAGCAGCCCATCGATGCTATGGCCATGGTTTTAATGTATCACCAGGCATTTCATGTTACAAATGATAAAGATTACCTGAATAAATTGTACACTTCGTTTTTGTGGTTTCTGGGCGAAAATGATTTGCGCATGAGTTTGTACGATTTTGAAACCAAAGGGTGTTGCGACGGGTTTGAAAGTTACGGTGTAAACCGCAACCAGGGAGCCGAAAGTTCACTGGCCTATCTAATTTCTCACTTGACTGTTTTGCAGGCTTATGAAGAATTCCACAAGTCTGACTTGAAATTAGTGTAAAAAAAATCCCGCCAGTGGCGGGATAAATTTTAAACGGTTGTAATAGTTATAAACTAAGCCAGTTTAACATTTACGGCATTTAATCCTTTTTTACCTTCTTCCAAATCGAAAGTTACTTCATCATCTTCGCGGATATTATCTTTTAAACCGGTTGAATGTACAAAATACTCTTTTGATGACTCGTTGTCTTTAATGAACCCAAAACCTTTGGTTTCATTGAAAAATTTTACTGTTCCTTTATTCATTGTATTATATATTATTAATTGCATGCAAGTTACACTTAATTATTGAAATAAGACAATTTGTAACCAATTAATTAAGTATGCTTACAGTATGAGTGATGCCTTTAATCACTTGGAAAAGAGGGTTATTAACTTTGCTTAAAAAGTTGTTCGCGGACAGATTGTAATTCCTGACGATGTTTCTCTGTGGTTTCAGGATAAGCCATCTTGAGTTGGTTAAATGCATTAAGTACAATTTGGGAAACAATTAATCGGGCATTCTTCTTGTCATCGGCTGGAATAACGTACCAGGGAGCGTAGCTGGTACTTGTTTCGTTCAAACACACCTCAAAAGCATCCATGTATTTGTCCCAGTATTCACGTTCGTTAATATCAGAGATGCTGAATTTCCAGTTCTTTTCCGGTTCGTCTATGCGTTCTAAAAACCGTTTTCGTTGTTCATCTTTTGAAAGGTGCAGGAAAAACTTGATAATTTTTGTTCCGTTTCGGTGGAGGTGTTTCTCCATCTCCACAATGGAGCGAAATCTTTCTTTCCAAATTATGTTTAAGTCGAGTAATTCATCCGGAAGCCCCTGTCCATAAAGAATCTCCGGATGTACCCGTACGATAAGCACTTCCTCATAATAGGAACGATTAAAGATCCCAATCCGTCCACGTTCGGGCAAACATTTTATAGTACGCCAAAGAAAATCGTGTTTTAGTTCTTCAGCACTTGGTTGTTTGAAACTGAAAACCTGGCAGGATTGTGGATTAATACCGGACATGACATGCCGAATAACTCCATCTTTGCCCGCAGCATCCATCCCCTGAAAAATCAGGAGAATTGCGTAACGGCCAGATGCATAGTGCAGACGTTGCAGCTCACTCAGCTCATCAACGTGTTTTTTCAACAGTTTTTTATAGTGCTTCTTCGACTTGAAAAAAGGAGCGACAATAGTCGGACAGTCCCTGAGCTTGACCTTTTCACCCGGCTGGACAAGAAAATCATTTACTTTTATTTCCATTTCTTTAATAATATTTTATCAGCAGTTTACGCGGATTTATTTTTTTTGTTCATCATTCCGAATCTCCTGTTCAGCTTCTTTCCAATCCTGATCCGCATATCCTTCACGGTGGCCCTGTTCTTCATAAATTTCATAAGCACGATCAGCAATCCGATGTTTCAGGTCAACAGGTTCCTTTGTTTTTACCGGATCGAAAATCCGGTAGGCGAGCAATTTAATTCGGTCGTTTATAAGGAACCAAATTATGGCATATCCCCAAACGAAACCAGCCCAGCCCCAGCCAAGCGGTGTCATAAACAATCCGTAAACTGCAATTAAAGTAGCTACGATTTGTGTGCCAACTACTGCTACCCATAAAATTCTTGCCGGACGAATTGACCAGAACGGACCGCGTGTCCGGGTTAGAAAAATGGTGAGGTGTCCTGCTACCGATAATTTTAAATACATTAAAGTTTGAATGTGTTCCCTATCAATGTGAAAGACCCGTTCTCCAAGATAAAACAACCCAAAAGCGGAGATTACCCCAATAACGCCCAAAACGGTTGATATTCCCAGTACCATGTGCATGTTCCAGGCTTCAGGCTTATTTTTATACTGAACCTTGTCATACGCAATCGATAAAATAGCCCCATCGTTTAGCAACGCCAGCATCACGATCATCACAGCCGTTACCGGGTAAAAATTAAATATCAGAATCGACAAGGTCATGAACAACAGCACACGCAGCGTTTCGGCAATCCGGTAAATGGCGTAGCTGTTCATCCGCTGGAAAATGCGGCGGCTCTCCTTGATGGCATCAATAATCACAGATAATCCGGGAATGGTCAGCACGATTGCTGCAGCCGCCCGTGCGGCATCTGTTGCATCCGAAACGGCAATGCCGCAGTCAGCTTTTTTCAGTGCCGGGGCATCGTTCACCCCGTCGCCGGTCATGCCGACTATGTGGCCGCGCTTTTGCAGTACATCCACAATGTGAAATTTGTGTTCAGGAAATACCTGTGCGAAACCATCAGCCTCCACAATGGATTTGGCCATTTCGTCTGATTCTTCCTTTTTTACATCTCCAAGACCTGAGGCATCGAGGATGTTTGCACCCATATCTAATTTTTGGGCCGTTTCCTTTGCAATGGCAAGTGCATCGCCCGTAACCATTTTGATTTTTACTCCCATCTGGAGCGCGGTGGCGATAGTGGCTTTGGCATCTTCTCGGGGAGGATCAAACAAAGGCAAAACGCCAACAAACTGCCAATTCCCGTCTCCGTCGTCTTTCGCCACGCCCAGCGAACGAAAGCCGCGAGCTGCGAATTCGTTCACTGCTTTATCCGCTGCTGTTTTTACATTTCCGGCATTGGCCGACAATTCCAAAATTACCTGCGGCGCACCTTTGGTTACCTTGAACTCTTTTCCACCGGTATCTTTTACGGTGGCTTCGGTGCGTTTGTGCACCGGGTCGAATGGCAGAAAATGTTCGATGGTATATTTTTTCAGGGCATCCGTATCTTTTACCCCCGCCAGAACGGCCAGGTCAATGGTGTCGTTATTTTCGGCACGCGAGGCCAAAGCACCAAAAAGAATAAGCTGATCGGGCGAAACATCGTTTATTGTGAACGGATCGCCTAAGGTCAGAATATTTTGGGTAAGCGTACCGGTTTTATCCGCACAAAGTACATCCACTCCGGCCAGTTCCTCGATGGCCACCAACTTGCTGACTATCGCCTTTTTCTTTGCCAGCAGGCGCGCTCCAACAGCCATCGTCACCGATAACACGGTTGGCATGGCTACCGGAATAGCAGCCACGGTAAGTACGAGTGCGAATTGCAGCGTGGTGAGGATGGCATCGCCGCGAATCAATGCGACGGTAATAATGATTGCAACCAAAGCAACAGCCAGAATAATCAGGTAATTTCCGATTTTCAGCACGGCCTTTTGAAAATGGCTGATAGTGCCTGCCTCCTGCACCAGTTGAGCGGTTTTGCCGAAGTAAGTGTTTGCACCTGTTGCATAAACCAGTGCCTCTATTTCACCACGACGAATAATTGAACCTGAAAAAACAGCTTCTCCTGATTTCCGCTCGGCGGGCAACGATTCGCCTGTTAACGCCGACTGGTCCACTTCAACCGGATCACCTTCGAGCAAACGTGCATCGGCTGGTACAATGTCTCCGAGCCGCAACCTGATAATATCGCCCGGAACCAGATCACGCGCTTCAGGATTAATCCATTTCCCATCACGTTTCACCCGTGCTTTCACGGCCAGTTTTGCTTTCAGTGCATCAATGGCATTCCCGGCTTCGCGTTCTTCCCAGAATCCGATGGTCGCATTGGCCAGAAGCAGAACGAGAATAATTCCAAAGTCGGGCCAATGGCGGGCAACTGCCGAAAGGATTACAGCCGCTTCAATCATCCAGGGTATGGGTCCCCAGAAATAGGAAAGGAATTTCAGGAACAGGTTGGTCTTCTTTTCCTCAAGTTCGTTGGGGCCATATTGGGCCAAACGTTTTTTTGCTTCTTCCTGCGTAAGTCCATCAGGCGACGATTCCAGCTTTTTCCGAAGTTCGGACATTGGAAGAGATTTAAGATCGTCCTTCGAATTGTCTTTAGCGGTACTGTTTTTCATAATAATTTTCTCTTTTAACTATTTGGCAAAGAAAGAATTAAAACGACTTCATAATCGTTTCCGGTTATTTTTCCTTCTTCAGAAATTCCCAAAATATTTTTGGGTAAATCAGTCATGATTTTTATCATATTAATCGATTTTAATTTTGAATCATCATTTCCTGGTGAATTTCGAGAAAACTAATTTAAGCTACAGAGGAAGGATAGGCGTTACAGAATTCTTTAAACGGGTTTTACTTCACAAATGCATTGATACAAAGATAGTTGAGCTTTAAAAATTCTATATTAGTTACTACACCAAAACTAATTTTCTGATTATGAGATTATTGTCAAATATATAAAATAAATACAACATATTAAGTGATTTTTTTATTTTCTTTTAATCTTCTAATTTTCAGCAACTTAACGATTGATATTTTAGTTGCTACAAAATCAAAAAAATAACGTCTAAGTAATTGTAATACTGATGTTTATTAAAGTAAAACCCGTTTAAATACCCTTCTTTTGAGGAATGCGAAAAATTTATTCTGAAAACATCAACTCCTGACGTAATCAATTCAGAAATAATAATTTTAGCGGAAGTTGCCGGTCCTAAAGTTGCGATTATTTTGGTTTGTGAATTGTTCTGCTTCATCGTGTTATGTCTTATTAAAGAATAAATTAATAGCTTGTGACATCCTTTGCTTTGTTTTGCGCTTAGTTGGGTAGATTTTTTTCTGATGAGTTTTTTTTCTGCTCCTTAAGCCATTCAATGATTTTATCCAATTTATCCACTTCAATTTTCTATATTATTTCCTGATTCCATTTCCAATTCAGAATTTCCGGCATATCCTGTCCGTATTTATCAATGTACTGTGTGTGTGCGGTGAGTTTATCCTGCATCATTTGTTTTAGCTTATTTCCATCTTCACCCAAACCGGGAACCCGGTTGATTACATCCTGAACCAGATCAAAGCGGTCCAGATTATTTAAAACGGTCATGTCGAAATAGGTTGTAATGGTACCTTCTTCCTTGTAACCGCGAACATGCATATTTTCGTGATTGGTGCGGCGATAAGTCAACCGGTGAACAAGCCAGGGGTAGCCGTGAAAGGCAAATACAATCGGTTTATCCTTTGTAAATAATGCATCGAAATCCGAATCGCTTAGCCCGTGCGGGTGTTCAGTGTCCGGTTCAAGTTTCATTAAATCCACCACGTTAATCACGCGTATTTTCAGATTGGGTAAATGTTCACGCAAGATAGAAACCGCCGCCAGTGTTTCGAGTGTGGGGACATCACCACAGCAGGCCATCACTACATCCGATTCATTCCCATGGTCATTGCTGGCCCATTCCCAAATGCCAATTCCTTTCGCACAATGGCTTATCGCTTCATCCATGGTCAGCCATTGGGGCGCCTGGTATTTACCGGCAACTACTACATTTACATAATCGCGGCTTCGCAGGCAATGGTCCCATACCGACAATAAACAGTTGGCATCGGGCGGAAGATAAACACGGACAATGGAGGCCTTTTTGTTCACCACATGATCAAGAAATCCGGGATCCTGATGGGTAAAACCATTATGCGCCTGTTGCCAAACGTGAGAAGCGAGCAAATAATTCAGTGAAGCTATTTTTCTGCGCCACGGCAATCCAGCCGTAACCTTCAGCCATTTGGCATGTTGATTAAACATGGAATCGATGATGTGGATGAATGCCTCGTAACAGTTAAAGAGCCCGTGCCTTCCGGTAAGCAGATAACCTTCGAGCCATCCTTCGCATTGATGTTCACTCAGTACTTCCATCACCCGGCCTTCCGTAGCAAGGAATTCGTCGGTCTTTTTTGTTTTGGCTTCCCACTGCCGGTTGGTGACCTCGAAAATGACATTTAACCGATTGGAAAGCGTTTCGTCAGGACCAAAAATCCGGAAGTTTCGCTGTTCATCATTTAATTTAATTACTTCGCGAAGGAACTCACCCAACTCATGCGTGTCGGCTGCTTCAACTGAACCGGGAGAAGGTACATCAACTGCAAAGTTTCGAAAATCGGGCATGTTCAAATCCTGCAAAAGAATTCCTCCATTGGCATTTGGATTAGCTCCCATTCGCCGGTTTACTTTTGGAGCCAATTCTGCCAGTTCGGGCATCAATTTCCCGTTTTCATCAAAAAGTTCTTCCGGTTTATAACTTTTCATCCATTTTTCCAGAAGTTTTAAATGATGCGGATGATCGGAATCCACTTGCAAAGGAATTTGGTGCGAGTGAAAAGTATCTTCGATTTTTACCCCGTCAACTTCTTTTGGTCCGGTCCAGCCTTTGGGCGATCGTAAAACAATCATTGGCCAGTGCGGACGGCTTGCATCCTTTTTCTCCCGGGCAATTTTTTGAATTTCCTTAATTTCAGAAATGGTTTTATCCAACACTTTAGCCATTTGCTGATGCATTTTTTCAGGCTCATCGCCTTCCACAAAATAAGGTTTCCATCCATAACCATTCAGCAACTGTTTTAATTCTTTTTTTGAAATGCGGGCCAACACGGTTGGGTTGGCAATTTTATACCCGTTGAGATGCAGGATGGGCAAAACCGCTCCGTCGGTAACCGGGTTTAAAAATTTATTGGAATGCCAGGCAGTGGCCAACGGGCCGGTTTCTGCTTCGCCATCGCCAACAACACAGGCAACAATTAGTTCCGGATTATCGAATACAGCGCCAAATGCATGACTTAGCGAGTATCCCAGCTCTCCGCCTTCGTGAATGGATCCCGGACATTCAGGAGATACATGGCTCGGGATTCCTCCGGGAAAAGAAAACTGGGTAAACAGTTTCTTCAGTCCCGCTTCATCCTGTGTAATGTGCGGATAAATTTCGCTATATGTTCCTTCGAGATAAGTATTTCCCACCAGTGCCGGGCCGCCATGACCGGGCCCTGAAATGTAAATCATGTCGAGATCGTATTTTTTAATTACGCGGTTCAGGTGCACATAAATAAAATTCTGGCCCGGTGTGGTTCCCCAATGTCCCAGCAACATCGACTTTACATGCGAAAGTTCCAGCGGCTCACGGAGCAAAGGATTGTCGTGCAGATACAGTTGGCCTACCGAAAGATAGTTGGCAGCACGCCAATAGGCGTTCATTTTGTATAATACTTTTTTTGATAATGGGCTGTTCTTTGTTTTTATCTTTTTCATTTTACAAATTAATGTTGCCAAAGGATTAAAGCTGTTTCTAACGGAACCGAAACTCCTGGGAGGTGCGGTATAATACGCAGCGTAAAATCGGTTGCAGGACGGGATGAACTTACTGATGAGGAGAAATGGTAATCGTTGGCAGCGCCTTTTGTTTTATTATCGCGTTTCATTTTTATAACAGTCGGATTTTCTTCATTTAAGCCATTGGCAAATAGTTCTACCTGCACATTATCCGGGTTAATGACATTGAAATAAACCTGTACATCGAAAACATGCTGCTTTTCTGAAGTGGTAATTTTTACTTCACCAAAAGAGATGGAGTCCCAGTTTTCCTGAAGGGTTTGCAACTGGGTTATCATTTGTTTTCCCTTTATGCCCTTGTTGGCAGCGCGCTCCAAATAAGATGTTGCAGCCGGCAAATAGTGTTGTTCGGTATATTCCCTGACTGCTCTGTCGGCTGAGAACCGGGGTGTTAATTGCGCCATGCTTTCGCGCATCCGCGATATCCACTTTGTCGGAATTCCGTGCTCATTGCGGTCATAAAATTCCGGGATTACTTCGTTTTCCAGGATATGGTAAAGTTGTTCGGCTTCCCGGGCATCCCATTCCGGGTCGTCACCGTGTTCATTTCCATCGCCAAGCGCCCAGCCCACTCCGGGATTGTACGCTTTTGCCCACCAGCCATCGAGTTCCGAAAGGTTAATACCGCCGTTTACAAGCACTTTCATGCCACTGGTTCCGCAAGCCTCCCAAGGGCGGCGCGGTGTATTTATCCAAACATCAACTCCCTGCACCAGATTTTCAGAAACGTGCATATCGTAATCGGCAAGAAACAAAACCGGGGGACGGGGGTTAGTCTGCCTGATAAAGCGCATCCATTCTTTGATTAAATCCTGCCCTTGCTGATCGGCGGGATGAGCTTTGCCTGCAATGATTAGTTGAACAGGAAACGTTGGATTTGTTAACAACCGGAGCAGCCGCTGCGGATCGTGTAGTAATAAATTGGGCCGTTTGTAAGTAGCAAAACGACGGGCAAAACCAAGTGTTAGAATATTGGAATTAAATAAATGTTTTGCTCCTTCTACCGAATCGGGCGAATGGCCTGAACCAATTAATTGTTTTGAAACATAATCGCTGGCAAATGCGATAAGAGCTTTATTTGCATTGGTACGCATATCCCATATCTTATCATCCGAAACTGAGCCAATATCTTTTTCGAGGGTTTTGTTCATGCCCAGCCACCGGTCTTTGCCACAAGCTTCCGTCCATATTTCATCGGCTTCTTTGGAATCCCATGTTGGCACGTGCACCCCGTTGGTAATATGAGCGACAGGCACCTCAGCCGTCGGCCATTTAGGAAACAGCGATTCAAAAATGTGACGACTGACTTTTCCGTGGAGCCAACTGACACCGTTTACGGTGCCGCTTCCCCTGATGGCCAGATAAGCCATGTTGAACTTTTCGGATTCATCACCGGGATTTTTTCGGCCCAATGCCAGCAGTTGCCGGCGTGTAATTCCCAATTTTTGGTCAGCATATTCGCCAAGGTATTGCTCAATAGTTGCCGGTTCAAAAAGGTCGAATCCGGCAGGTACGGCGGTGTGAGTAGTAAACAGATTTCCAGCGCGGGTAACAGTTAGGGCAACATCAAAAGGCTGTCCGGTTTCTTTCATAAAGCTGTAAGCACGCTCTAAAATCGCAAAAGCAGCATGGCCTTCATTGAGATGGCAAACTTCGGGATGAATATCCAGTTTCTGCAGCAAACGCCACCCGCCAAGTCCGAGGATCAGTTCCTGTTTAAACCTAAGCTCGGTGTCTCCGCCATACAATTCACTGGTTATACCACGGTGAACCGGAAAATTTGCCGCATCATTGCTATCTAACAAATAAAGTTTTATCCGGCCCACCTGGGCCTGCCATACCCGCAGCCATACATCGTACCCGGACAGGTTAATCTTTAAACGCAGCCATTCGCCATCGGTTTGGCGCAAAGGAGTTATGGGCAGTTGCCCGGGATCGTTGAACGGATAAAGCGCACGCTGTTCCCCGTTTAAATCAATTTCCTGCCGAAAATACCCTTGTTGGTAAAGCAGCCCGATGCCCACAACCGGAACGCCCAAATCACTGGCGGCTTTTAATTGATCGCCTGCCACATTGCCCAAACCACCTGAATAAATCGGGAGCGCTTCGGTGAGCATAAATTCCATACTGAAATAGGCGACACAGGTTAACGATTTATTTTGATGCTTTTTTTGAAACCAGGCCGGCGCTGTGTTTGTATCCCTCATCGATTTCACCAGAAAATCAATCTTTTCACGAAATACCGGGTCGTCGATTACCGACTGAAAATGATCACGGGAAATGGTTTGTAATAGTGCCCACGAATTATGCGTCATGTCCCAGAGTTCGGGATCAAGTTGGTGCCAGATTTCATCGGCGGAATGATCCCACGACCATCGCAGATCGAGTGCCAGCTCAGAAAGCATGTTGACCTCTTTTTGCTTTTTGCGCAAGAGACTGTAAACCGGTTTTTTTATTTTGTTTTTTTCCTTCATGATGTTTGAATGTTATTGTTTTCGTATTTTATCGAAATATGGTGTTCTTTTTTCTTCTACACATTTTGTGGCATAGAGGTACATTGAAGCACTCCAGGTTTGCCAGTCATTTCCTTTTGGTTTTCCATCCTGTGCCTTTATCCATTCATTAAATCCAAATCCGAGGTTTTCCGACCGTGCTAATTTGATGCACTGAGTAAGCGCAATTAGTTTTTCTTCGGCAAGTTTATATCGTTTTGCAGCAACAAGGGCAGCCACATAAAATCCGGTAATAAAAGGCCAGATTCCGCCGTTGTGGTAATCTCCCGGTTGGTTGTATGCTGAATATCGCTCATGCCAGTCGGGGTCTTCCGGTTTTGTAAAAGGAAAAAAATTGGGTGGAAGATTGCCTGTTAGTTCACCTCTTTCACGCATTCCTTCGCATTCCTCTTCAATCCACGAAACCATTTCATCGGCCCGCGAAGGTGAGGCAATTCCGGAGAGAATAGCAAGACTGTTTCCAAGCAGATCGAAACGCTCGCTGCTAAAAATTTTGTAAGACCAAAACGCGTAATATGGTTTGTATTTCACCACCAGACCTTCGTGTACATGGCGATGCATGGTTCCCCCGGTTACGGTGAACCGGCTCATGACATGGCGCATATTTTCTGCCGACTCGTGTTTGCCAAGCATTCGAAGGTAGCTGTAAACCAGTGTGTTTACAAACAGCCCGTACCCAGTCACCCATTGCTCGTCGCGCCAGTCGCTGGTGGGCTGTTGTGCTACCAGCAACCTGTCGGAAGGGCTTTGATAACTCATCCAAACCAGTGATTTTTCAACTGCCTCAGCGAGGAAATCAACTTCACCCGTAACTTTCCGGAATATACCGGTTGCCAGCAAAAACAGGGGAGTGGTGTCACTGGCGCCACGATCATCGTTGTCGTGCACCAGCGAAGGAATATGGCCACGTTCTGTTTGATTTTTTGCCAATGTTTCCAGCACTTTCCGAATGCTGTCCAATAATTTTTGATTTCCGGAAACAGCTATCCCAAGAACAGAAATCATCAGGTCCCTTGTATAGGGTTCCGGATACCCCCAGCCTGCTGTACGGGGCAACCCGTGATAAGGTCCGTGTGCATTATGAAGCAGTACTTCAAGAGCGGCTTTGCTGGCTTGTGCAATCTCTTTTGCGTTACCGATTTGCATGATCAAATTTCTTATTTGCAGGTATAACCGCCATCAATTACCAATTCACTTCCGGTAACAAATTTTGACTCGTCAGAAATCAGAAAAAGTATTCCGTAGGCAATGTCGATGGATTCGCCAACATGTCCAATCGGGTGCAGGCTGTCCAGTTGTTTTCTAAATTCCGGATTATTTTTGCCTAACGCTTCAACCAGCGGTGTCCATATAAAACCAGGATGTACAGAGTTCACTCTTATATTATCTTTTGCGTAAATAAGTGCATCATTTTTCGTCATTAACCTGACTGCACCTTTTGAAGCGTGATAAGGAGGAATATCTCCTGCTCCAATCAGCCCGTAAATAGAGGAAAGGTTTACAATGCTTCCTTTACCTGATTTTTGCAGGTAAGGAATGGCATGTTTCGTGCAGAAGAAAACTCCTTTCACATTCACATTCATAACTGCATCCCATTCTCTTTCGGTTAATTCATGGGTGGGTTTGTCTGCGCCTGCAATCCCGGCATTATTTACCAATGCATCAAGTTTTCCAAATTCCCTGACTACTTCGGCATAAACCTTTTTAACTTCATTTTCATTTGCTACATCAAGATGCCAGAATTTTGCTACACCGCCTGATTGATTAATTTCTTCAGCTAAGTTTTGACCTTCTTTGTCCAGAACATCAGTTACAGCGACTTTCGTACCTTCTTTTGCTAATAAAAGACACGTTTCGCGCCCAATTCCCAATGCGCCACCTGTAACGATGACAACTTTGTTTTCTGTTCTTTTCATGATTATTTGTTTTATGTTAAAAAATATGGGACGATATCAATATATCCCCAATTTATCGTTGATAATCTCCACAAATCGTTTTGCAACCACCCTGTAATCGAAATTCCCTACAACCCTTTTTCTGCCGGCTTTGCCCATTTTGTCACGGAGAGCGGAATCTTTCATGAGTTTTAGCAAGTATTTTGCAATATCTTGTACATTCGCCCGGTAATCGACGGTACGTGGCACCTTAAACATTACTTCATGCTGATCTTCAAATCCCGATTCTTCGCCAATTACAACTTCGTTTACCACAATTTTTCGTGCAATTTTTGCCAGGTATGCAGTCTCTCCATGAATGAGTGTATCCAGCATTCCCATGGCTTTTAAACTGACCACCGGTTTTCCGCATGCTCCGGCTTCTACCTGTGGCATTCCAAAACCTTCCAGCCGCGAAGGCGCTGCATAAATATCGCAAGCCCCAATCAGGTAGGGCATAAAATTTCGGGAGATTTTATTTGTTGCATACGTCACGTTTTTTTCGATGCCAAGATGTGCTGCCATTTCCAGATCCAGTAAATTTTGAGTTTTGGTGCGTGGCTGCGGCCATACTTTGCACACATACTTCCAGTCGGGCGCTTTGGTGTCGATAATAGCCATCGCCTGCATCACTTCCTGTGCGCCTTTTGATGCGGCATCGCCGCCAACGGTGAGAATCATCAACTGATCGGGTGAAACACCCAGCGCTTCGCGAACGGCCAAAATCTTTGGGTCATCTTTTTGAAATGGAATAAACGAATCGGTGTTGCAACCCACAGGCAAAACTTCGATTTTGCTGCCATCAATGCCATCGCGGACATACATTTCCTTTACCCAACTGGAAGTTACCAGAATAAGGGGCAGTGCATTTAGAACCTCCTGGTAGTTGGCAATGTATCCATCGGCAACCAGCCAGGGAACAGGCTGCACGCCATACCTTTGAGGATGCAAAACCAATTGTGGAGTGTGCCCCCAGTATCCAACTCCAACCACTACATCGGGTTCAAACCAGCGGTAATACCACTCTTTTTCCTGTGCCGATTCGAAATGTACCGGGTGGGCATCAATACCCATTTCAACAAGTCCTTTGTAAAGCAAATCTCCCTGGGTGGCAAGTCCGCCAGGCGAGGGAGGATAATCATATAAAACCAATACTTTCATCTGTAAATCCCTCCGTTGTTTAACCATTTCCTTGCAAGAAACGGATTAGTGAATTGCCAGAAAGCTTCTTCCCGGGGAGTTGTTTGTACCTCCCAACTCTCTTTTTCAAAACCATAAGTTTCCCGTAAAATACTGTATTTTCTTAGCCAGATGCGTTTTGTGAGAGGACGGAAAATTGCCGCATTTTTAACTGGCCGCGGATAGTATTTTTTATGACCATCTTCGTAAGCAAAAGTCCGGAGTTCATCAGTAGTTATTTTGTTGCTATTCCAAAGATTGATAACTGCTCTGCTTACTTCTTCATGCCGCAAATGGCGGGTATATTCACCGTTTGGATTGTGAGAAAGAATCAGGTCGTAATGATTTTCCGGCAACAAATCCAAAATTGTCTGTTCAGCTTCTTCTTCATCCAGCGGATTCTGATCCGGGTCGTCATTCAGATCGCCCATAATCCCTTCCGCTTTGAGTACTTTTAACGCTTGATAAAACTTAGTGGCGCGCTCTGTATCGCTCTTCCTGCAAACCGAAACAACAAAACAATTCCACGTTGGGTGGCTTAAAATTGTTCCTCCTGCCCATAGCGTTTCATCATCGGGGTGAGCAACAATAATGGCAACGTTTTTCGGTTTTAATTCATACATCTAATTTTACTTTTTAGTTATTTCCCTGTGCGTGTTAAAAAAGTCTTTCACAAAGGCTTTTTGTTGATTATCGGTCATATTATCTGCTGGTTGAACAGAAATCCTTATTTTTTCAAATTGACGGTTATTTTTTAACACATTGAATAATTCGGTTTTGGCATCGGTAGGTCCAAAAAGAAGTACTTCATTGAAATCATTAATGATGCAACTTAATTTTTTATAAAAATCGGCGTATTGCTTTTGCTCTTTGTGGTGCATCAGGCTCTCATCCAACCTCAGATTTTCCACTTGTTCCGGGAAAGCCGGAGTTGATTCCACCGTTTTTGTTACTATTGTTTCATTTGATAATTCCATAATATTGGCGGTTGAATGATCCATCCAAATGCCTAAATGCTTTGCTGATTTCATTTTAAAATTTTATTGATTGATGATTTTATTACAACAGAACCTGTCATTAATGCTTTTAAAATCAGGATTTACTTTGTTTTTTTTGTTGGGATAATCAAAACAGGGACAGTCGTATTTTGTAAAATTTTTCAGAATGAATCAATTACATCAATTATTTCTTTCTGGGTTTTGCCCAGCTTGGTGGAAATCATTTCCAGTAAATCATTTCTTGAAACACGTCCCCAAATCATGTCGGCATTGGTTAACTCCGGATACCTATCCAGGAGTTTATCCTTAATGTATCCCCACTGGTTCATATCAAATTTTGTTTCCATTGTTATATTTTTATAGTTATTCCAAACTTTCCGCCTGAGAATGCATTCCCTCCGCCAAACTCCAGGTTTATACCCACTTTATTGCTAAAATAGTAACGGCCGCCAATCTGTGCCCCCAATCCAAGTCCGGAAGTATGGGAACCTTCATAATCGTTTGGCGAACTCCAGTTATAGAAACCAAGGTTTAATCCTGCGTAAAAGTCCCATGGAGATGGAATGTTCAGTACGGTATTAAAATGATAATTGGCATTCCCTGAAATGCCGATTATTGAGTGATGGTATTTGTCATTGTGCCAATTGTCGTTATACGAGCGAAAAGACAGTTCTGCACCGAGAGTAATATCGGGGTGAACCCCATGATCAAATCCCAGATAAACGGGAACGCCCCACGAAGAAAGCCCAATTCCGACATTAATTTGCGACTCGCCTTTTGAAACAGGACTTTGTGCGAAAACAACACTGGTAGCTATTACCAGGATAAAAGTTAAAGCTTGTTTTTTAATTTTAAAATTTTTCATTTTTATTATTTTTTGATTTTTCATTAAACAGAATTTTAAGCAGTACAATAAACGCAGCAATGGGAAGCAGAATGTCAATTGCCCGGAATGTGTGGAACCCAAAAGTTACTATTGCCCAAAGCAACACCAGTAACCCTGCAATAATGTAAAGTGAATTTTCATGATTCTATATTATTGGATTTATTTTACCGAAAAATTTTCTGTGGTTAATACCACCTGCTGACCAGGAAACTGAGTATTTACACCTTCTTCGGTGGTAATAAATATTTTAACCGGCTTATAGGACGACACCGTTTCCAAAGATGCTTTGTGGCGTTTTGAAAACAAGCTTGTTGAGCTGTCTAACTGTCCCAGATTTTCGGCATTGCCCTCGTCGGTTTCAATCCATACCACGTAGGTGGTTTTTGATTCCTGAACCCTCTCAACTTCTGCCAAATCCGACACTTCTACATTAATAATATAATTCTTGTTATTGTCTTTTTTTACTTTAACATAACCATCAGCTCCCGGAACAACAGTGGAGTTGAGGAAAGTGAATTTTTTTGCGCACGATGTGAATGGAATTATTATCATTACCGCAAAAATCATCAATAGGATGCTTTTTACCGGCCTTTTCATTTTTTGCGTTTTCATAACATATATTTTTTAGGTCCCCGCAACCGGCGGGGTCAGTTGTGAATGAATTTTCACTATTGCAAGTTCATTACTTTTGGGCTTTAAAGTGTTACATAATTCTGAATAAGAGTTACATCATTCACACATTTTTTAATAGAAAAACACTGAATACCAATAAAAAACAATTACTTTTAGCCCATGCAGATTAAAAAAACCCTTATAGTTTTTGTGTTATTGGTTCTGGTTTCTTCGGTAAATGAGTGGAGTGGTGCTTCCAACAGGGGCAATAACTCATCATTGCTGATTGAAAAATTTAAACGAACTACCACAGAAAACGCTTCTGAACTTCCTGCCGCAGAGTTGCTGCAAACCGCACTTTCCGGATACGAAATCCTTAAGGAAGAGCATACTATCAATCGTCCGGAAGTAATAACCATTATCGATTTCAGCCTGCCGTCGGACCAGGAAAGACTTTGGGTACTCGACCTTGTAGAGGCTAAAATATTGTTCCATAGCCTGGTTTCGCACGGGCGAAATTCGGGCGAAGTTATGGCCGAAAACTTTTCCAACAAGCCTGGTTCCTACGCCAGCAGTCCGGGTTTTTATACCACCGGTGAAACCTATTTTGGAAAACATGGCCTATCCCTCCGGCTTGATGGTATTGAAAACGGAATTAACGATAAAGCGCGCGAACGTGCCATTGTCATTCATGGGGCAGATTATGTATCTCCTGAATTTATTGAGAAATATGGCAGACTTGGCCGAAGCCTGGGTTGTCCGGCTGTGCCCGAAGAGCTAAGCAAGCAAATTATTGAAACCATCAAAGACGGCACATGCCTGTTTGTTTACGCTCCCACAGAAAGCTATCTGTCAAAATCGCCGGTTATCAGAAAATTATCCGCTGTTAAAAAGGGATAACCTTAATTTTATCTGCTTCCGGTTTTTGATTTAAGGCATTCAGCACCATCTCATCCCGCATATAAATGTCTTTTCTGAACTGTACACGGCCGTTCCCGTCGGTCCATGCAGTAAGGTAAAGCAACAGCACTTCGACAGGGGTTTTAAGGCTTGCCGTTTTTTCCCTGTTCTGCTGCATGGCAGCATGAATTTTTTCGGGCGGCCACTCCGGTGAATCGGCCAGTAACAACTCAGCAAGTTCAAAAGGTTTTTCAATTCTAATACAACCCGAGCTCATGGCCCGGTCGTCGCGGGCAAAATATCCCCGCGAAGGAGTGTCGTGAATATATACATTGTAACTATTCGGAAACATAAATTTTACTTTGCCCAATGCATTCCCAGGTCCGGGATTTTGCCTTACCATATAGGGAAAATTATTCCTGGATATTTTTGACCAGTCAATTTCGCTGTAGGCTATTTCTGAACCATTGTACCTGAGCAGCTTCATATTTTTTTTCTTTAGATATCCTGGTCCTTTAAGCAGTTCGGGAACTACATCGTTTCTTAAAATGGTGGGAGGTACCGTCCAGCTTGGACCAAAAACAATATAAGTCACACGTGATTCAAAAACGGGTGTTTCGCGGTAATTTTTTCCCACTATGGCCCGCATCGAAATAAGGGTGTCAACTCCTTCAATCAATACAAGGTCGAAACTTGCAATGTTTACCATGAGGTACTTTTGGGGCTCATATAGCGGAAGCCATCTGAATCGCTCCATATTTACTTTTAACCGGTTTATAAGTGCGCGCGGATTGGTGTTTAATGCAAGCAACGTTCCTTTTCCGATCACTCCGTCGGCATTAAAACCCCAGTCTTTTTGAAAAATTTTCAGTTGCTTTTCAAGTTCCTCATTATAGGTTACAGAAATACTGTCAGACAACGGATACTTCAGTTTTATCAGCCTTTCCCTGATTTTTGGGAGCAACTCGTTTGACTGGCCGGGATTAATGGTGGTATCTGAAACTATTGCCGGCCAGGGCTCATTTTTCAACTCAAGGAAAAATGCCAAATCTTCTTTCATCATCCAGTAGGAACGGTACCTCGGTGCAAGCATATTAAGTCCGTTGGCAATATCACCGGCGGTCAGCGCTTCTTCCAGTTTCCGGTTTAACTGCAATTCCGGTTCCTTTCGCTGTATTTTCCAGCTTTCGCCTTCCTTCTCAGAGTCAACCTTACCGTAATACAATTGCAGGCTCAAAAATAAAAAAGCATCGGTGAGCAAAATATCCAGTTTCATCAAATCCTCCGTATCCATTGCCATAAACAATCCTGTTTTATCAATATACTTTTCAAGAAGAATTAAATGATAGTCGGCTGGATTCAAACCATGCCTGTTTACCTGGCGGATATAATCAAAAAGCACATAACCATTATTTCCAAGCAGATTGGAGTTAATGTGTACATCAATATCAGATTCAACCCAGGCAGGGGAATCAGAGTTTGGGCGCACCATTGAATCAGGATTAAACCAGGCTGGAAGATTGGAATTTATCCAAAAAGGGTACCTGGAGTTTATCCAGGCAGGAGCATAATTTCTGTTTTGATAAAATGCTTGAAGTATTTTACCTGTAAAGAGTTGTTCCCCGTCAATTACATAAATTGAATCTGCCGGTTTGTTTTTGATAAACTGGCTGATGGATTCAGAAAGTTCATCGGCCGGCAACGTAAAAGCTGAAAACAGAATAAATAATGTAAAAGCAATTCTTTTCATTTGCATTATGAATGAATTTTAATCAACATCAAAGGTAATCCCCGAAGTTTGTTAAAGCTATACACAATTCTGTATAAGAGTTACATCATTCACACATTTGAGCGCCTGATTTAATTAACTAATTACCGGAGACCATGCCTAATTTGAGTTTTCGGGCTGAAAGCCCGGATTATTTCATCCCAATGCAAATTCGTTCCTTAACACGCATTAACTGACGCTGCGCAAATAAATTGTGGCTTTTTTTCAATCGGACAAAAAATATCATAAAGAATTCATAATTTCGTATAATTGGAACTGGTTATTAACTGAAAAGCTGATTTTTTGGTAACAGGAGACATTAATTTATTCTAATTAAAAAAATTGAAAAGGCATTATTATGAATGAATACGAAAAATGGGAAAAGGACTGTATATTAATCAGACAGCAAAACGAAAAGATTATGAATGATTTTGCTGGATGGTTGGAAAAATCCGGTTTAAAGGATGCTACCATTAATAAACATTGCTGGAATGTTGATTTATACATCAATGAGTTTTTGTTGTATGAAGATGCAATACCTGCAAAAGAAGGGGCTTCTTACATTGAAATGTTTCTCGGATATTGGTTTATCAGAAAAGCCATGTGGTCAAGTGTTGCTTCGATAAAACAAAATGCTGCCAGCCTTAAGAAATTTTATCAATTTATGTTGGAACGAAATGAAATTGAAGCCGATGAGTTTGAAAAACTAAAAAAAACCATAAAAGAAAATATGCCCGAATGGTTAGAAACAATGAAACGTTATGATGATATTGATTTAGAAAATTTTGGTTTATAACACAGGATAAATACAAAAAATAAACAAGGAATAGTAGGGTTGGCGCGGATTCCGATCCGCGCATTATTAAAATCAACGAATCGCCCGCCAAAACGATGCAGTCGGGCAGAGAACTCGCTGTACCTGGAAATCCTCGGCGGAATTTATTTTAACCCGACGCTGCTTTTTAAACTATTTGTCCAGCTAAAATTTAAATAAGGCGATTATTTATATGTTAAAAACAGTTCAAAAATATTTATTAATCAGTTCCAACAACTCGCCTTTTTTTATGGGTTTTGAAATATAATCGTTGCACCCGGCTTCCAGGGCTTTTTCTTTGTCGCCTTCCAGCGCATAGGCTGTTTGGGCAATGATAACTACTTTGTCATTGAATTTGCGGATTTCGCGGGTGGCATCGTACCCATTCATTCCGGGCATTTGAATATCCATCAGCACCAAATCAATGTCTCGGTTATTCCGGCAGATTTCCACGGTTTCTATACCGCTTTGGGTGTATATAAATTTACAGTTCTCACTTTGCAGAATGGTTTGCAAATACATGGTTGAAGTTTCATCATCTTCGGCAATCAGGATGTTCAAACGTTTTTTTTGGTTTGATTTTTTCTCCGGAATGGAGGTTTCTTTTTCCGCTGTTTTTCCCGAGCCCTTTGCATTCAGCGGCAGGGTGAAGAAAAACGTGGAACCTTCGCCGGGATTGCTTTCTACCCATATTTCGCCGCCCAGCATTTCAACATAAGCTTTGGTAATGGCCAGCCCCAAACCTGAGCCTTGCCGGGCATCCTTATCTGCAATATCGGCCTGGATAAACCGTTCGAAAATAGCTTGCTGCCGCTCTTTGGGAACGCCAATTCCGGTATCTTTTACAAAAAACTGCAGCGATAAAGCCTGCTCCATCTCCGTATTTTCATATCCAATTTTTATTGTCCCCTTGTTGGTATATTTAATGGCATTTTTAATGAGGTTGGTCAGAATGGAATCCAGTTTGTTTGGGTCGGTTATTGCAACGGCAGCGGTTTTTGGCGACTCTTTTTCCAACGTCAGTTTTAGTCCTTTTTGCAAGGCTTCGGGGATGAAAAACCGGATAAGTTCATCAATACTTTCGGGAACATTCACTTCCTTCAAATCAACAGTCGCAATTCCTGCTTCAATTTTTGAGATTTCCACAATATCATTCACCGTGTTCAACATCCGCTGGCCGCTTTGGCGTACAATATTAATGTAGGCCTCTTTTTGTTCGCTGCTGAGGTCGGATTCCTTTAAAAGTTCGGTAAACCCGAGGATGCCGTTCATGGGTGTGCGGATTTCGTGGCTCATATTGGCGAGGAATGCCGATTTTAACCGGTCGGATTCTTCGGCCTTTTCTTTGGCATTTTTCAGTTCTTGTTCAGCATATTTCCGTTCAGTAATGTCTTTCGAAATTCCAAATGTCCCAATAATTTTTCCATCGTTGTCGTGTAGCGGGAGTTTTGTGGTCAGCGACCATGTTGTTTTCCCGTCAGTCCAGGTTTCGTACTCTTCTTTATTAATAACCGGGATTCCTGTTTTCATAATTTCCTGTTCATCGTTGAAGGCTTGTAGGCTGTGTTCATCGGTGAACAGGTCGAAATCGGTTTTACCAAGAATTTCGTCTGGATCGTTTAACCCGCATTTCCCAGCCATCGCTTTGTTGACCCTGGTAAAACGGCTTTTTTACGTTCAGTAATATCGAGAACAATGGCCACAAAAACCTCTTGATTATTGAAAACCAATTTTTGAAGATGAACTTCAACCGGGTAGGTGGTGTCGTTTTTCCGGCGGTGAATGGTTTCAAAAACCAGGGTTGTGACTTTACTTTCAGCAAGCGGCTTTAGCATCTCAAAAAAGAACTTTCTATCGTATTCGGGTTTTATATCTAACGGTGTAAGCCCGGAAAGTTCTTGTAGTGTAAATCCAATATTTTTTAAAGCGCCCTTATTGGCAAAAACAAAACGAAGGGTTTGGGCATCGAAAATATAAATTTCGTTAAGCAGTTCCTCAAAAATGCGGGTGAGATTTTTAATTTTCCGGCATTTATTGCGTGGGTTTCATTTTGTTTTTTTGTTCATCAATGGGTTGCATGGCTTTTTTCAAATATTTGAATACATCAAAGATAATACTATTTCAACAAAAATAACTTGACAAAAGCGCTGAAAGAAAAACACTTATACGCATTTAAACGACTGAAAGCTTACCCCTCGTTGCACAGGCTGTGTGAGAATGTGTTTTGTATCGTTTGCCGTCCGATTTATCGGACGGATTTTAATTAATCAAAAGACACTGGACTTTAGTCCAACATATTGATATTAAGGGCTGAAGCCCGATGGTCTGATTTGTGCATAGAACCGTTGGATAAATCCAACGGCAATTAAAAATCCAGTTTTCACACAGCCTGTGCAAACGAGGGGTAGTCAGTGCACCTGGAAATCCTCGTCGGAATTTATTTAAACTTCGAAATATCGACCACCGACAAAAGGCATTTTTGTTCGTCTTCGGTAACTACTCCTTCCATATAAACCGGGCAAAGTAGTTTATTGTCGTAACCAAGCATTATTTTGCATGATTCTTTGGCGTTGCTGGCATATATTTTTTTGAAAAAATCATTAAAAACAAGCTTTGAATCTTCGGAGATAAAAAGTTTAAAATTGGCGTCAATCAAGCTAAAGCGTCTTTCACCCAACAAGTCGGCACCGGTGAAATTCAGGTCGCAAATTGTTCCGTCAGCATCGAGTGAGAAATAACCCATTGGAGACAGATCAAACAACATGGTGTATTTCTTTAAGGCTTTTTCTGCTGTTTCATAAGCGTGTTGCAACTCTTCGTTCTGCATTTCCAGTTCAATCTGGTGCACCTGTAATTCGTGGACAAGTTTATTCATATCGGCTTCCTTCAGTGATTCGGCATTTTTTCTATGCTTTTCATTGAGATGCCTTTCCGCTTCCTTGCGTAACTTGCGGGCATCGGTAAAATCCATTTCTTCGTTCATCATGCCTTATTTAATTTGTTTAATTTTTCTTCCACCATTTTTAATTTCGAGATATCGATAAATGTAATAACCAGTCCGTCAATCCGGTCGTCGAGTGTGCGGTAGGGCATAATCCGTATGGAATACCACCTGCCGTCTTTTGTTGGAATTTGTTTTTCAATAAAAATAAGCGTCCTTAAAACTTCCTGTGCATCTTCTTCCAAATCCGGATACAAAAGTTGTGAAACCTGGTCGGTGAAAGGGCGGCCAATATCGCTTTTAATCAGTTTGAAAATTTTGGTTGCCTGGTCGGTGTACCGACGGATATTTAATTCCTTGTCGAGAAACAGTGTGGCAATATCCGTACTGTTCAGCAGGTTTTTCATATCATTGTTTACCCGCGAATAGTCCTCCACCTTCGCCATTAGCTCGGCATTTACTGTCTGAAGCTCTTCATTCAGGCTTTGCATTTCTTCTTTAGAGGTCATAAGTTCTTCGTTGGTCGATTGCAACTCTTCGTTGGTCGATTGCAATTCCTCGTTAGCAGATTTCAATTCTTCCTGTGAAGTTTGCATTTCTTCCGTTATATTTTGCATCTCTTCACGTGTATGCTGCAATTCTTCCTCAAGTTCGGCCTCCCTGGTGCTGGCTGACGTATCTCCTACCTTTTTCTTCGCTGGTTTGGTATCAGCGGTTTTCGGAACGTCGGTAAAAATTATCATCAGCTTGCCATATAAAGGTTCTGGTTTATGAATCCAGTGAATGTTTACATTTAAAGTGATTGTGCCTCCGTTTGTGCCTGTTTTTACATTGTGCAATGCCACTGCTTCTTTATTCGTTACAGCTTTCCGAAATGCGATGGCAAAATCGTTTTGATAACCCGGCCGCAGCATGGCAAAAATATTCAGGTTTGCTTTGCCTACAGCTGGCTCAAGGTATTTTCCTGTCCGTCCGCTGATGTATAAAATATCGCCGTTTTCGTTTACCAAAACACCGGCAGGTGAGAATTGCTGCAACAGCAGTTGATCGGCAAGTGTTTGTATGTTCATAATTGGTTTATCAGATTCAATATTTTCAATTTTACCCAGTTTGGGCCTTGTAAATGAAGAGGGAAAATCGAATAATTGTGGATTTAAGTTGGCATCCGATCGTTTAAAGATTTTCAAACCCGAATCAACCGGTGTAAAAAGATGGCTCTGTACACCAAGTGTTTCAGACGTTCCGAGCATTAAAAGCCCTTCAGGATTAAGGCTGTAATAAAACAACCCGAGCAATTTTTGCTGCAACTCGGAATCCAAATATATCAGCAGGTTCCGGCACGAGATAACATCTAAGTTGGTAAATGGCGGATGCATAATAATGTTGTGTTGCGCAAATACAATCATTTCCCTTATTTCTGTATTAATGCGGTATGCATCTTCTGTTTTGGTAAAGAACCGGCTCAACCTTTTGGGAGCCACGTCGGAAACAATATTATCTGCGAACAACCCCTTTCGGGCAATATCTATGGCATCGCTATCGATATCGGAAGCAAAAATTTGTAATGATATTCCTTTGTTCGGATTAATTTTTTCCAGCGCTTCTTTAAACACAATGGCCAGCGAATAGGCTTCCTCTCCTGTTGAGCAGCCGGGAATCCATGCCCTCAGGTGCGTATTGGGTTTCATTTTATCAATCAGTGCGGGAAATCCTTTTTCTTTCAGCTTTTCCCAAACCGGTGCATCGCGAAAAAAATTGGTTACCCCAATCATTAACTCTTTGAACAGAATATGCACTTCTTTGGGGTTTTCCTGTAATAAATGTACGTAAGAAGAAATTTTATCAATTTTATGTACGCCCATTCTTCGTTCAATCCGGCGATAAACGGTATTTTTTTTATACAATGAAAAATCGTTGCCGGCATGTATTCGCAGTAAGATAATTATTTTTTCAAAGGCGCTTTTATCTTTAACTTTAATGTCCAGTTTTGATTTAACTACTGGAATATGTTTAAGGAAGTGAATAAGTTCCGAAGGTAATTTTTCTGGCGGGGCAACTATATCAACCAGTCCGGAGTCGATGGCATTTCGCGGCATACTGTCAAACCGGGCCGTTTCGGGTTTCTGCACCAGTACAATACCATTTTTTTCTTTTATTGCCCGGATTCCGTTGCTGCCGTCGGAGCCCATTCCTGAGAGGATAATTCCAACAGCATATTCCTTTTGATCATCAGCCAGTGAGCGAAGAAAAAAATCGACCGGAAGACGAAGTCCCCGGATTTCAACTGGCTCAAACAGGTGAAGCACTCCTTTGAAAACAGACATGGTTTTGTTTGGAGGAATGACATAAACACAGTTTGGTTTTACGACCATCAGGTCTTCTGCCTGAAAAACCTTCATGCTGGTAATTCGCTGCAGCAATTCAGGAAGCATCCCTTTCTGGGTGGGATCTAAATGCTGGACAACCACATAGGCCATTCCGCTTTTTCCAGGTACATTTTTAAGAAATAATTCCAGTGCTTCCAGTCCACCGGCTGAAGCGCCAATGCCCACAATTGGAAACTTACCGGATTTTACATCAGGAGTTTTTTCTTTTGCTGTACTTGCCTGTTTTGTCTTCTTTGTTTTCAATTATTTGTTTTTTAATCATTATTGTCCGGTAAAAAATTTTGGTGGTGGGCTAAAGCCCCATCCTAACTGGCTTTCACTAACCCCGGCATTAATGCCGGGGTTAGTAATCTCTCTCAGATGCCCGGGGCTTTAGCCCATGAACCTTCTAATTCTGCCCTCTTTAAAATGTGAAAATAGCAAACTTAAATAATTCATAGGTTATATAATTCTTTTAAAAATTTACATTATTCCCACTTTTTTTATACACCGCTGCCATAATGTGTGAATCATGTAACTGTTAATGAAAATTATGTAATATTCTACTGTTTGGATGAGCTTACCTTTATATCCACTAAAATTATAAAAAATGAAAAAGTTAAGAATGGGTTTAGCGGTGGTAATAAGTGCAGCGTTTCTTTTTACGGGCTGTGCTTCGTGGAATAAAACACAGAAAGGTGCAGTAATAGGTACCGCATC
>NZ_JBSQIC010000035.1:0-35777 GCF_055108615.1 Tangfeifania sp.
CTTGTAATTTACGTTAGATTTTTACAAGAACTACAATTAGCATTTTTTCAATAAGAAGTCTAACAATTTAAAAGGGCTTCATTAATTGGAATAAAATCGGGGACATAAAACATTAATATGAAAATGTTATTAAAAGATATAAAAATTTTCATATTAATGTTTTTATCTTCAAGTGTTGCGGTTAAAACCGCCAGCTTTAGCCGCTTATTTATAATATACCCCATAATTTGTACCACGATCTAAGCAAATAAAAAAAGCTTATATTTTCTTTGTAAATCCTATATGATTCTATACATTCATAGAACAGGTAAAATGGTTATCTTTCTTCTATAAATTCCACCTTATTCAAATATTGACATTCAAAAAGTCGTATAAACGTTTAGATAATGCATAGAAACCCCTACCCACGGTCAGTAGGGAGAGCGTGAGGACACCTTAAATATGCGATTTTCTTCTGCGGGCTTGGCTTCTCGTCTCACGAAAAGCATTAACCCAGGTCTGTGTTCTTAACGTCGTGTCAGGCACGACTGTAGCATTGGCCTATTTGTCAACGGGGTCTTAAGCCACCACAAAGATACCCGGCCTTTACGCTTGTTTTATACTGTAATATTCAACAGGTTCGCTGTTTTCTCGTATTCCTTCTTGTAATAGGCCAGCCTTGCTTTCATTTTCACCGGATCTTGAACAGGAACTAACTTCGGGTTGTATTCCTTTGCGTATTTCAGGGCATTCCATATGATAACAAGAAGTTTTCGGGCTATGGCAATCAGCGCTTTTTCCCTGGGCTTGCGCATGGCCAGCCGTTGGAACTTATCCTTGAAATACGAACTTTTCATCCGGGAAGCGGCCCACGAGACCTGTACCAAAATGGAACGAAGGTACTTGTTGCCTTTGGTGGTGGCGGTACTTTTGTATTTGCCGGCACTTTCATCATTCCTTGGACGTAATCCCGCCCAGCCGACAATCTTATCGCTACTTTCAAAGACACTCATATCCCCGCCCGTTTCGGCTATTATGGTCATTGCCGCTATTTGGCTTATCCCGGGAATGGTTTGTAAAAGCTTTATCATCATCGAAAAGTGCTCGTCGCATATCCGTTGCGTTTCCGACAAACATTCCGATATCTGCACCTGGTACATTTCATATTCCTGTTTCGCCCATGACAACTCCTGGCGATGGTATGCCTTGAGGTTGCCCGTGAGTGCATCTTTCAATTTCCCGCTCTGCTTGTTCTTCCTGTTCCCATATACCAGGCTTACGAGGTAACCAGGGTCACTCCAGCCGGCTATGAGTGCTTCAACGATACACAGGAAACTTTTGGTGTTAATGCTGCTCGGGCAACTGCTCGCCCGGATTCCGCATTTTACCAAAATACTGTCCATGCCCGTCAGAACCCGGGTGACCTGTTGCTTGAGTTTGCTATATTTGCGGGAGTAAACCCGCAACTCCTGGATCACCGGAGGTGGAACAAAACTACCCCGCATCATGCCCTTATGCAACAGTGTCGCTATCCATTGGGCATCTTTAATGTCGCTTTTACGACCTGGCATTTGCTTGATTAAATAGGGATTGACAAGTGTTAGCTTGAACCCCATCTCGTACAATAGATCCCATACTTTCTGCATCAGAAAGGCTGTTAAGCTTTTCAGGGTGTTAGCTTGAACCCCATCTCGTACGATAGATCCCATACCGCGATCCAGTAAATCCCCGTACTTTCCAAGGCTACCTCTTCCACCTCTTCCGACTGTAAATACTCGCCCATCGAATAGATATTGGGCGTCATTGTACTGAATTCTTTTACCTCAGAATAATTCTCACCATTGTAAATTGCACAAAAGATACTATCTTTGTGTACATCTAAGCCACATACTTTCTTCATGTTGAATATTTTATCAATGAGTCCCCTCCGAAAACCCCATTTTTTCAAAAAGCTGAAAAATGTAAGTTAGTCGGACAAAGGTGATTTCTTTTATTGATTGAAAGTATGTTTACAATAATATACATATTGAAACATAAATTAGCTATATATTGAGGCATTTTTTGCCCAAAAAGTGATCTTTGACATATTTGCGTGATATAATTCACTATCCGGACAAAGTTTATCCACAATGAGCGGGAGTAAGCCCATAATTTATGCTTGGCAAGGCTCCTGTACCGGCTTTTGTTGTTGGGATAATGGTAACCTAACTGAAAAATACTCGCTTCGACATTGTTCCTGATATTGGTTTCCTCTATCGGGATTTTCTTGAGTTTCTGTCTTAAAGTGGAAACCCTGAGGCTATTCTCATCGAAGTACCGATAGTCTCCTTTTTCAGTTTTGATTCTCCATTTCTTTTGCGTTTGATCCTTGCGGGGTTTTACTTGTTGTGCCTGTAGGTTATTCCTGTTTTGTGATCGGTTACGATTAAATTGTTTTCGTCTTGTTCATCTAAACAGAGCTCGTATCTTGGTTCGGCTCCCTGCATGGCAGTAAGCACCAAATCGATGTTGTGTTCGTTGTTTTGGCAATACTCCTGGTTATACTCACTGTGATAGGCTCCGTCGGCATATACCTTCTCAATCTTATCGGGTATTATTTCCTGTGTATGCTCCAGGGCTTGCTCAAGGAAACTGTTGTCCGGGGTTGAAACCACATTTACCTCCGTATCGGGGTGATCAGGTTCAGTAGTGGGGCTTCTTCCTCGGGTGACTGGTCGCATGTCTCGGTGATGTTTACCGAATACCCTTTGACCTTGTTGCCGTCCTTGTTACGGTAATGGCAGTCGGTGTCGTGAGGCGACTGTATGGATCTGGCACTCACTTTCTCGTTTTCAAGCGGGAGTACGATTTTGTCTTCGCTTACCCTGTATTGCTGTTCGAAGACAGTCTTAAGGGTCTTGTAACTGCCTGACTTTTCAATAGCATAACCCGATTTGCCGGAATATTTTTCCAGAAAACAAAAAGGGAGTAACAAAGAATTATATCTGAGGTACTCCCTTTTCCTTTCCTGTTGCTATCGTTTTTCGTGCTGTTGGAATTTTTGATGCCCCGTTCCATTTTTGGGTTGTACAAGTAGGCATTTTGCGTTTTCTGTTAAGCGGATTGTATTTCCTGTAAGTTTGGGCCGACTTCCAGTTGAACTGGAAAGGTGAAACCAGGAACTGGAAGCCGATTTTTGTAACAGGATGTTCTTGCCGAGTAACAGGACGGCTCAAAATGTAACAGGGCACTGTTACATAGTTGCTTCCGGCGAATCATCGCTTTTGCAAAAATATTGTATTGCACAGTTTACATTTTTGCTAACAAAATAAAGGTATGGAAATCTTTGGATGGCTCCGAGGCCTCGGGGTGACCAGTCATGTACATTTGATTTTCAGAAGTGCAAGTGCACAAAAACCGGAACTCCTGTTGGGTGATTTTAAGCGGTTCACCAGTAAAGCAATAGTTGAAGCCATAATAGAGAATCCAAAAGAGAGCAGAAAAGATTTTTTATTGGAACAATTTTCGAAAGCAGGCAATCGATCTTCGAATGTAAAAAAATATCAGTTTTGGAGGCATGACAATAAACCCATCGAGTTTTGGAGAAATAAAGTTATCGATGAGAAGATTGATTACATTCACAACAATCCTGTTGAAGAAGGATATGTTTTTAGGCCGGAAGATTATTTATATAGCAGTGCTGCAGATTATGCAGGAGAGAAAGGATTATTGGATAATGTAATTGTAGTAAAATAGCACCACGCGATACTCCGAAGGAATCACTATGTGACAATCGCGAGGCAGCAATGCCTGGATAGTCCCCGCAAAAAACCACGTGTGATTTCACTCCGAACCACGTTAGGTTTGACCCAAAAGCACGTGTGATCCCGACCCAAACCACGGGTGGTTTTAACTGAAAGCAAGCGTGGTTTAAAAAAGAGGCTTTTGTTTCTGATTTTCACTTTTCCCGAACTTTCATGAATTTACACCCATTGGCGTTTTTTATGGTAATGAAACCCACTTGACCCGTCAGTCCACATAGTTTTCTTTGATTTGCACTGAGTTAATTCAACCCGGTTGCAATTCCACCTTTTTACCTGCTACCGAAAGGTTTTCATTCAGATGTTGTTTATCCAGAGGATTGGAAATACACCGGCTGATCGTATTAATCTAAAAACATCCATTCGTGGTCACCTTCAAATAGTTCTTCTCTAATTTTTTCTTTTTTCTTTTCGCTCACAGTCGGGTCATGACGTATTTTGTTGTACCGGTGCATTTTGTCAAATATTTCATTCTTTAATGAACTTGAAAGTTTTTTAAATTCAGCAAACTGTTTTTGCTTTATTACTTTATTAGCTGAAAGAAAATTGTAATACATCAAAGTGGAATCAAATACCTCCTTCAGAATCTCATCATCCACATCGTAATGTTTAAAGATAAATTTGTGCATTATCTGTTTAAAATATTGACATAAGTAATTTATATCTTCCCAAACAAACGTCTCATTACTAACTGATTCTACAAAATGAAAAAATTGTGCTAAAGTTTTGAAGAGTGAATGAAGATTATGTGCTTTGAACCGGTATTTTTCTGACAAATCCATATGGAAAATAAGAAGTTTTTGCTGGTTCATTAATTCAACATATTCATCCAATTCAAACCATTCTTCATTGTCCTTAAATTCTTCAATTCTCTTATTATCTGCAGGTCGCAGGTAGTATTCTTTCAAAGACAAATTATTCTTTTTCATGACTTTGCAATCGGCAAGATTGTTTTTAGGATGTTCGTGATTTGAATCTGCTTTCATTGAAAGATTTAAATATTTTTCTGCATCTTCAAAATTTTTCTCTGATAAATAATACAATCCTAAGTTATTCAGAAAATATGTATTTTTTGGCTCCAGACGAACTGCTTGCATGCCATATTCAATAGCTTTGTCATGTTCTTCCATCAGGTTAAATGCACTCGCAGCAAAATCGTAAAGTATTGCTTTATCCGGAAATTTCCCGATTAGTTTTAAAGCGTAACGGACCACAAATGCTTCGTGAAACGCTTTCTCCAAATTATCAAAAAATATATCGTAAACTTCACTGATAGTATCCCATGAGTTTATTTTTACGCATATTTCAAAAGCAGTATCGAGCGTTTCCACTGCCAAGTCAATATTTACCGATAGTAACCTTACGCCCATATCAAAATAAGCAGGATAAAAAGAAGGACATATACCGATAATACGTTGTCCCGCTTCTATGAACTCCTCATTTGTTAATGCCCTCCCCAAACGAAACTGAGGGGGCAACATATTATCCGCATAAATGACAGAATATTCATTTTCTGCATTTTCCCAGGCTTTCGTCTGTTTAATTTTTGAGGTTAAATTTTTAATATCCAATTTCATATTTCTCGCTTTTACCATAAATGGAGTGGTTCTGCCTTAGAAGAAGTATGCTTATACCATCTTCCTCATTTAAACAGGAAATAGGTACAAATATACCAGTTTTACTGACCATGGTTACAACTTTTGGTTTATAATTTCAAAACCCAAAGGCAGTCGTTTTCACTGGTATAAGAAACCGCTTGAAACTGGTAGCCCGGATAATTCTCAGTGAATTTCCTTTTTGAAGTTGAATTTAAATTCCGGCAATTCATTTTTACTTCATAAGCCAATCCTTCGTTAAAAGATGTGGTGACAACGAAATCTACTTCTTTTTTATCGGCGGTTCTCCAAAATTTTATATTGTCTTTGTCATAGAGGGTTGTCAGGCGTTTGTACACATAATTCTCCAATAGTTGACCCTGATCCTCCCGGTCTTTAAAATCAAAAAATCGGTTTAATGCACTGTTTCTCATGCCTGTATCTTTAAAATAGACTTTTGGCATTTTTGTAAGTTCTTTTCTGAGATTGGAATAGAATGGTTTAACCAGTTCTATGTGAAATGAATTTTGAAGAACATGCAGGTAATTGTCTATCGTTTTATTATCAACACCAATGGTATTTGCCAGTTCGTTCCGGTTAACAAGGTTCCCGGTTTGCCCGGCGAGCAGTGATAAAAGCATATAAAATTTGTCGTGGTAACTGATGCCTGCTTCATCGATATCTTTTTTCAGAAATGCATTTTTTAACTCTTTCAGCAAAAGAATTTGTTCATTTATATCATTTTCAAGTGCAACCTCCGGGTAACCTCCAAAAACCAGGTAATTGTTAAAATGATCCATTAGCTCCCTTTTCGTCGGAGAAATATATTCTTTTTGCAACCGGATTTTTTCAAGTTCCGGCAGCAAATGAGTAAAACCGGTAAATTGAAGCCATTCTTCAAATGAAAGGGTTTGCAATTCAAAAACTCTTTTTCTGCCTGCCAAAGAATCCTTGAATTTATCGTCGATATAAAAGGCGCTGCTGCCGGTTGCAATAATTTTTAAATTTTCACCGTAAACATCAAAAAGGTATTTTAAAAAATTGGAGGGATTTTCGGCATACTGAATTTCATCGATAAATAAATATACTCTTTGATTTTTAGGTGCAGGTCTGTTTAACGTTTTCTTCGGCCTCATGGCATAAGCAAAGACCTCTTCCGGATGGGTGTTTATTGCCGACAAGATATCCTGATCTTCAAACGTAATGTAGTCAACCTGTTTGTTTTCGTCCTGCAATTCATTGTAAATGGCTTTTATTAACGAGGTTTTCCCGCATTGACGAGGCCCCGTAATGATAGTATATTCTTTTCGGGTGAGGTGTTTTTTCAGTTTCTGATGAATTTTCCGCTGAATATACATGTCAATTTTTACTGCAAAATTAGTATTTTTTTAGATATTATTGGGTATGTATTCCAAAAATATCAGATATTATTGGAATCGAGCCCCAAAATTATCTGTAATTTTAAATTATATAACCCACTCACTTCTGTTATTTATGGTATAAGAAACCATCTGAAACCGGTAGCCTGGATAGCTTTCTGTAAATTTCCTTTTTAAAATTGAAATAAGAAGGATTAAAGAACGGCCGGTATAATTTATATCGAATTCTTGCACAAACGATTGTGCAACTCAAATAAAATTTGGATATTTATGGGCTGAATAATGGAAAAAAAGGTAAACAATATCAAAGAACTGGCCGATAAGCTGAAACTTTCTCCCACAACTGTTTCCCGTGTTTTAAACGGGAAATCAATAAAATTTCGTATCAGTCAGGAAACCAGTCAAAAGGTGCTGGATGCCGCCCGGAAATATCACTATTCGCCCAACCGTATTGCCCGCGGGCTTAAACTCGAAAAAACCGAAACCATCGGGCTGATCATTCCCGATATTGCCAATCCCTATTTTGGTTCCATTGCCAAAACTATTGAGGTGGAGGCGCACAATAACGGGTATTCTATTATTCTTTGCGACAGTCTGGACGATGAAAATACCGAAGCCGAACTATTGCAGTTACTGGCCGGACGAAAAGTGGATGGGATTATTATCGCTCCCACCGGAAAAAGCAGCAGGCAGGTTACAGAAATTCAGCGACAGGGAATTCCGGTTATAGTGATCGACCGGTATTTGCCCGGTACAAATCTTCCGTTCGTTACAACCGATAATTATCTGGGCGGTTTGCTGGCCACCGAACATTTTATTGAGATGGGGCACCGGAATATTGCCTGCCTCCAGGGAATAAACGGAATTTCTGCCAACAACGACAGGGTTCAGGGGTACCGCGAAGCATTGCAAAAGCATGGGATTCCTTTAGATGAATCAATGATTTTGGGAACCGATTTTGGCGAGGAAAACGGTTACATTCAAACCAAAAAACTGCTGGTATTACCTGAGTGTCCAACGGCAATTTTTGCACTTAGCAACCTGATTTCGATAGGTACGCTTCGTGCGTTGAAGGAGGCTGGATTAACCATCCCAGATAACATCTCGATTGTATCGTTCGATGAGCAACCCTATTCCGCTTTTCTGGCCTGCCCCATGACCACCGTGGAACAACCCCGCGAAGAAATCGGCAAGCTGGCATTTCGGTATTTACTGGACAGGATAAATGATGGAAAAGAGGGAAAAATGGAAAATACCATGTTAAAACCCCGGCTGATTATTCGGGATTCGGTAAAAAAAGTAAATGGAGAAAATAATTTTTAAAGGTAAACCTGACAGCGTCTTTCAGCTGCCGGATATGTCAGCGTTAAAGAAAAAAATAAAAAATAAAAACTTGAAGTTATGGTAGTTATACATTCTTACGGTGTGGCAGTATTTCTTGCCTTTATCACCATGTTGTGCTGGGGGTCGTGGGCCAATACCCAAAAACTGGCCCAGAAACACTGGCCGTTTCAGTTGTATTACTGGGACTATGCCATTGGGGTTTTGTTGCTGGCGCTTGTACTGGCGTTTACTGCCGGAAGTTTCGGTTCCGAGGGCAGAAGTTTTCTGGCAGATTTGGCACAGGCCGATGGAAAATCGCTTACCTTCGCATTTCTGGGAGGGGTGGTTTTTAACATTGCCAACATCCTGCTGGTAGCCGCTATTGCCATTGCAGGTATGTCTGTCGCTTTCCCAATTGGTATTGGACTTGCGCTGGCTTTGGGCGTAATTGTGAATTACATTTCAACACCTGTGGGTAATCCGGTGGTGTTGTTTATCGGAGTAGCTTTTGTGGTTTTGGCCATCATTCTCAGTGCAATGGCATACCGGAAACTTCCTTCACAAACCACCACAAAAACAAAAGGGATTGTAATTTCCCTGGCGGCAGGAGTATTGATGGGCTTCTGGTATTACTTTGTTGCTGCATCTATGGCGGATAATTTTGTTAATCCGGCAGCTGGTAAATTAACTCCCTATTCTGCCTCGGTGATTATGGCCATTGGATTATTTGTGTCCAATTTTATTTGGAATTCAATTTTTATGTACAAACCAATTGAAGGAGAAAAGGTTACTTACAGAGATTATCTTAAAAAGGGCGATACCAGGCTTCATGCAATTGGAATATTGGGTGGAATCATATGGGGACTTGGAACTGTTGTGAATATTATTGCTGCCGAGCAGGCAGGTTACGCTATCTCTTACGGGCTCGGACAGGGCGCAACACTGATTTCGGCGCTTTGGGGTGTTTTTGTCTGGAAAGAATTTAAAGGAGCAAAGGGTGTTAAAGGTTTGCTCACCGCCATGTTCCTGTTTTTTGTTGTGGGCCTCGTCCTGATTATTATTGCACGATTATATTGAGAAGATATGGAAAAAACAAAAATTGTTGTGATTGGAAGCTCCAATACCGATATGGTGGTGAATGTGCCGCACATTCCGGCACCCGGTGAAACCATCATGGGAACCGATTTTATGACCATTCCCGGCGGAAAAGGAGCAAATCAGGCTGTTGCTGCAGCGCGTGCCGGTGCCGATGTAACATTTATAACCTGTGTTTCCGATGATGCTTTTGGAAAACAGGCAATTGAAAATTACCGGAAAGAAGGAATTGATACATCGTGTATTAAGGTTCAGCCGGGCATTTATTCGGGTGTTGCGCTGATAAACGTGGCAGATGATGGCGAAAACAGCATTTCGGTGGCACCCGGTGCCAATAGTTATTTATTGCCCGAAGATATTTATGGTTTTGAAGAAATTTTTGAAGGCGCAAAAATAGTACTGGCACAGTTGGAAGTTCCGTTGGAAACAGTGGAAATGGCAGCAGAAACAGCCTATATGAAAGGAATTCCTTTTATTCTGAATCCGGCTCCCGGTGCTGCAATTCCGGAAAGCTTGCTAAGCAAAGTCACCATCATTACGCCCAATGAAACCGAAGCGGCCATCATCACTTCCCGGGAAAATTTTTCTGAAAAAAATATTCCGAAAATGGCGGATGAAATTTTTGATAAAAGTAGTACAACGGTTCTTCTGACTCTGGGAAGTAAAGGCGTTTATTTAAAAACATTTGATTTTGAAGAAATGATTCAGGGGTATAAGGTAAAAGCTGTAGATACCACTGCCGCCGGCGATGTGTTTAACGGGGCGCTGGCAGCGGCATTGGCCGGCGAAATGGAATTAAAAAAGGCGGTTGACTTTGCCCAACGGGCTGCAGCTATATCAGTAACACGAATGGGGGCACAGCCTTCGGCACCAAATCTTGATGAAGTTCAACACTTTCCATTTTTAAATTTAAAAGAAACCTAAAACTAAAAATAATGAGGACAATACTTTTTTTCTTGATGTTTTTTTTCTTTCTGGCAGGATGTCAGAAACAGACCGGTAAAAATGCAATAATTTCTATAGCCGATGGCGAAACTGTAAAAATTTCAAAAAGTGATTTACAGGATAAAATCAAAGGCGGATGGGCCGGCCAGGTGATTGGATGCACTTATGGCGGGCCTACTGAATTTCAGTGGAACGGAACCATGATTGGCGACCACGTGCCTATTCCATGGGACGAAACCCGGATGCTGTGGTATTACGAAAATGCACCGGGATTGTACGATGACGTTTATATGGATTTGACTTTTGTTGACGTGTTTGAAAAGCACGGGCTCGATGCGCCCGACTCGCTTCATGCACTTGCATTTGCGCGTGCAGAATATCCGCTCTGGCATGCCAACCAGGCTGCCCGGTACAATATTCTGAACAGAATGATGCCTCCTGCTTCAGGGCATTGGAAAAACAATCCGCATGCCGACGACATCGACTTTCAGATTGAAGCCGATTTTGCCGGGTTGATGGCACCGGGAATGCCCAACGCAGCGGCTGACATTGGCTGGCGCATTGGCCACATTATGAACTACGGGGATGGCGTTTACGGGGGGATTTACGTGGCTGCCATGTATTCGCTCGCTTTTGTTTACGACAATATGGAATTTATCGTGGAAGAAGCGCTGAAAACTCTTCCTCCCGATAGTGAATTTTACCAATGCATTGCCGATGTTATTCAGTGGTACAAACAAAATCCCGGCGACTGGAAATCGGCCTGGTTCAAAGCCCAGAAAAAATGGACATTCGATAAAGGTTGTCCCGATGGCGTTTTTCGTCCGTTTAACATCAATGCCAAAATTAACGCAGCTTACATTGTTATCGGGTTGCTTTACGGGAAAGGCGATTTCGGTGCAACGGTCGATATCAGCACCCGCTGCGGCTACGATTCGGACTGCAATCCGGCCAATGCTGCCGGAATCCTCGGTGCAATGATTGGTTACAGTAACATCCCGGATTACTGGAAACAGGGCATCGACAAGGTGGAGGATATGGATTTTCAATATACAGATATGTCGCTGAATAAAGTGTATGATATTGGTTTCCGTCACGCTACAGAAATGATTCGCCAAAACGAAGGTAGTGAGGAGGACGAAAATTTTCTGATTCAATACCAGATGCCGCAAACTGTTCCGCTGGAGGTAGGTTTTGAAGGAATATTCCCGACTGAACGACGAAGAATAGGAAAACAACTAACTAAACAGAATCCCGATCTTTCCTTTGAAATTGAAGGTTGTGGATTTGTGGTTGGCGGACGGGCTGCCAAAGAAGGCAATCTGCCGGAAGCTGTTCTGGAACTGGAAGTTTTTGCCGATGGTGAACTGCTTGAAACTGCGAAACTGCCCACTCAATGGCTGGTGCGCAGGCACGAAGTCACCTGGAAGTACGATCTGCCTGAAGGAGAACATACCATCACCCTGAAAGCCAAAAGCATTCCCGAAGGATACCGCGTTGAAACAGGCGATTTGCTTGTTTATTCCACTAATGATCCGGGAACCAGGGTTTATTTTGAGTAATTGTGAATCCATGCAAATTCTGATAGAAAATAATATTCCCGCAGGTATCGCTGATTTACGCAGAATAAATCAAATAGATAATGAGAAGAAACATTTTAATCGTTTTAACCTTTTTTCTTTTTACGGTTTTCGCCGCTACAGCGCAGGTGAAAATCATTTTCGACACCGATTTTGGCGGTGATGCCGACGATCTGGGTGCGCTGGCCATGTTGCATAACCTGCACAATAACGGCGAATGTGAACTGCTGGGCATTGCAAGCTGGTCAACCGAGCAGTATGTGATTCCGGCCATGGATGCCGTGAACCGGTTTTATGGAAATCCGGATATTCCCATGGGCATCCGGTCGAAGGATTCACATTTTCAGGACTGGAATTACAACAAACCGATTGCCGATGCATTGCTATTCAAATTAACGAACCAGGATGTTCCACTGGCTTTGAACCTCTATCGGAAAATCCTTTCAGAGCAGGAAGACAAAAGCGTTACCATTGTAACGGTGGGGCCGTTGAAAAACATCATGGATTTGATTCAATCCAACCCCGATAACTATTCGGATTTGAGCGGAAAAGAACTGATTGAAAAAAAGGTAAAGGAGTTTGTGATTATGGGCGGCCATTTTCCGGTGGGCGAAAACGAATGGAATTTTAACGGTGACATGCCGGGGGTTACCAAATTTGTTCTGGAGAACCTCACCGTTCCTGTGATTTTTTCGGGGTTCGAAATAGGCGCGGCCATCAAAACCGGCGCTGTTTTTTCAAAACTCGGTAGCAACCATCCATTGTACATTGGCTGGCGGCACTTCAGCAAACATGCTCCCTGGATGAAGGAAAACTACACGGGAGAAATCCTGAATAATTCAACTTTCGACCAAACGGCAGTTTTGTATGCTGTGAGAAATGGAGTGGGTGAATACTGGGATGTTGTGGAAAACGGCTATTGTGTAGCTAAAGAAAACGGCGACAATTACTGGGTTGAAGGCGATAAATTCAATCATGCCTATTTGGTTCTGAAAAAGAAACCGGAAGAAATGGCGCGGTTAATTGAATCTATAATGTTGAATCAGTTTTAATAAAACGAAATGAAGTTATTATTTTTGTCAAGATTGAAATTTCTTGGGCTTGTTGGTTTAGTTTTAATCTCTCTGAGCACCGTTGGAAACAGAAATGAAAAACCTGCCGTCATTATTACTCAGGATGGTGAAGTTGACGACAGGAGCTCATTTGTACGATTTCTGCTTTACACCCCGGATATAGATTTGAGAGGTATTGTTGCCACAAATTCCAAATGGCAAAAAAATGGTCATGGTTTGGATTGGATACATGAAGTTTATGATATTTATGACCAGGTAAGAGAAAACCTGCTTTTGCATAATCCGGATTATCCGACTGTGGAATTTTTAAAATCAATCACTGTCCTGGGAAATCAAAACCCCAATTATCTTACGGGTGATGCGCCTTATGTAGATTCCGAAGGTTCAGAATTAATTGTAAAAGAATTTTTGAAAATTGAAGATGATTTGTTGCATATCAATTGTTGGGGCGGTGTAAATACTGTGGCACAGGCTCTTTGGAAATTCAAAAAAAATTATCCGGATATATACAAAAAGAACATCTCCAAAGTCAGGGTTATTACAATCGATTTTCAGGATGAAGCAGGAGATTGGATCGTGAATAATATGCCGGAAGTCAGGATTATCAGAAACAATGCGTTTCACATGACTTGGAATTACCATGATAAAGAACCTTTAAAACACAATCCATATCCGCAAAATATGAGTGAAAAATGGCTCAGTAAAAATGTAAAACAGAACCACGGACCGCTGGGTGGGTGGGTATCCTCAAAATAATACCAGCGAAGGAGATACGCCCGCTTTTTTAAACTTTGTTGCTAATGGACTTAAAGCGTATAAAGATTATTCAACCGGAGGTTGGGGCGGTCGTTACCAGTCGGTGAGGGGTAATTACTGGAGTGATGCAACCGATGACAACAACATGCAAAAAACACTTTGGCGGTGGATTCCTGCCGTTCAAAATGATTTTGAAGCCCGGATGGACTGGTGTGTCCAATCTTTTGAAGAAGCGAATCATCCGCCGGTAATTGGGGAGGTTTCTGTTCCGGGAATTGTAAAACCGGGTGAAAGAGTAGAGTTAAACTCCAAAGCAATTGATCCCGATGGCGATAAAGTTTACTACTGGTGGTGGCATTATCCCGACTCTTCAGGCATGAAAGAACACATTAAAATTGTTCACGAAACTTCGGACAATGCCTGGTTTATTGTGCCTGAAAACTTAAAAAACGACATTCATATTATTCTGGAAGTTTCTGATGATGGCTCGCCCTTGTTGAAAACATATAAACGACTTATATTCAGATATGAATAATGATTATTGCTTTGTGAATTTGTGCTTTCGAGGTCTTTGTGGCTGTTGTACAGTTTTTGCAACCAAGCCGCCAGGGCACTAAAGCAATAAGAAAACACAAAGTTTAATAAGTATTCCTATTCAGGATATTAAGCAGATAAGATGGTATTGCAAAACTTTAGTAAATTAGAATCGAATAAAAATAAATTTAAAATTATGAACAAAAATTTAATCATGACCGGAATGCTTCCGGTGTTTTTCTTACTGGCTGTTTTTTTCAGCGCATGCAATATATCGGAAAGTTCAAAAATTCCGGTACTATTCGATACCGATGCCAATAACGAAGTGGACGACCAGCATGCGCTGGCTTACCTGCTTTTCAGCGGCGACCATTTTAACGTGGAAGGCGTTACGGTGAATGCTACCAGCGCTCCTAGCGGTTATTCCGAAGAATCGGATGTGAGTGATCACTACGAAGAGGCCAAACGGGTGATGCAGCTTTGCGGAAATTTGTATAGCAAAATTCCGCTGAAAACCGGTGCCAACGGTTCGTTCGAAGAAATTAAAAACCATATTGGCGAGCCGGAATTCGACGGTCACGAGGCGGTTGATTTTATTATTGAACAGGCCATGAAAAAACGCAACCAAAAACTGGTACTGCTGCCGGTGGGCAAACTCACCAACATTGCCCTGGCACTGATGAAAGAACCGGCCATTGCCGAAAAAGTGCGAATTGTGTGGCTGGGCTCCAATTACCCGGAACCGGGCGAACACAACCAGGATTGGGACATCGAATCAATGAACTACATTTTGGATGTGGATGTGCCGTTTGAAATCGTTACAGTACGTGGTGGAAAACCATCGGGAACGGCTGCGGTGATGGTTTCGAAAGACCAGATTCTGCACCGGATGCCGGGAAAAGGACCTGAAATTGATACTCCGGTTACCGGTCGCCACGGAGGCGATTTCACCAATTTTGGTGATTACTCAGCCAATTTGTTCAGCCAGTATGGCATGTGGGGCGATCCTCCGGGCCGTGCACTGTTTGACATGGCTGCAGTGGCAGTGGTTAAAAAACCTGACTGGGCCGAAACCCGCGAAATTCCGGCACCTGTGTATATGGACGGGAAATGGATGGAGCGGCCCAACAATCCGCGAAAAATTACCCTTTGGGAATGGTTTGATATTTACGGTATTGTAAATGACTTTTTTGTTACTATGAATGATTATAAACTGGTGAAAGCAAAATAAAAAACTATGAAATCATTGGTAAATTCAGTTAGTGGAAAATATTCATTTCCATATTCAATATGCCCGGACAGCGTTCGAAATATTATCAGAACCGCGAGTTGAAAATGACTGCCGAAGAAGAGCAGCAAAAAGCAAAGGATTTGGTAGATTATTACAAAATTTGTTTTGCCCACCCGGCAGTTGACGGCATTCTGATGTGGGGCTTCTGGGAAGGTGCCAACTGGATTCCGCAGTCGTCGCTCTATAAACGCGACTGGACTCCCACACCGGCTGCAGAGGTTTATCAGAATCTGATTTTTGACGAGTGGTGGACCAATGTGTTTGGGACAACAAAAAACGTTGAGTTTTCAACCCCAGCTTTCTATGGGAAGTACAAAATTACAGTTGATGGCAAAACAAAAGAAGTGAACCTGAAGAAAGCGGAAGGAAAAGTGGTAGTTGAATTTTAATGTAAAATTGAGCAGCTAATTGTTTCGTCTGCTCAATTTAAACGGATTTTAGCTATTTTAACCTGTGTTCATCCTTATCCATTTCTTCCCAAAATGCATCATTTTTTTTATGCATTTCATTGCTCAGTAAAAAAGCCATTGGTTTTGTTTGGCTATTATTGTCAAGGATAATTTTAATAACTCCGATTACCGGAATGGCAATCAGGATTCCTGTAATTCCCCAAACAAAACCACCGAAAACAATGGCAATTAACGCAAAAAGTGGGTTAATCGATACGCTGCTGCCCACTACTTTTGGTGTGATAATGTTCCCCTCGAGCTGCTGGATAATGAAATACATGCCCACAATGGCTGCAGGTTGCCACCAGGTATCGGTAGTTGCCAGGGCATATAAAAATGGAAGTGTTCCACCCAGTGTTGTGCCGATATATGGAATAACAGCTAAAAATGCAGCAAGCAATCCCCAGAAAACCGCATACCGGATGCCGATTATCAGCAATCCCACGCTATTTAAAACAGCAAGAATTGCTATAACCAAAAGCAAACCATATAAATATTTCTGTATGGTTTTCCGGATTTTTTTCAGAATCGCATTTAAATTTTCTTTCTTGTCTTTTGGTGCCTGAATGAGTAAAAACCGTTTAAAATTTTCCTGATACCATAAAAAGAAGAAAACAAACAGGATGATTAAAAAAAGGTTGAAAAGAAATGTTGTTACCGATGAGATTCCTTTCTGGGCAAAAGCTAAAGTGTTGTCAGCAATTTGTGGGATATTCTCCATCAGGCCGGATTCACTCATGTCAATACCGGGATTTATTTTGAAATTGGTGTTCAACCAATCTAAAATTTTTTGCAACCCTTCACTTAATTTTCCGGTAATGTTCTCCAAATCGTTGATAATTACCGTTAGTTGCATTGAAAATAGTGTTATCACAATACCAACCCCCACGATGACACTGAACAGTGTGAGCAAAATTGCCGGAACTTTATATTTCACAAGACGCTGAAAAAAGCTCAAAAGCGGCTGCAGCATAATTGTGAAAAGAATTGAAAACGTCAGTGGCCCCAGAAAAAATTTGCCCTGTTGCAGAATGATGTACCCCAAAACAATAGCTAAAAACAGATAGGCTAACCGCTGAAAAGAAACCGGTTTATGGATATTGTCCTTTTGGGCAGAAAGTTGATTCATGACGTTCATTTTGATTTGTTGTGTTGTAAAGTTAAGCAATATATTTTCTTGTCCGTTTCATGATTTACCCAAAAAAGCAGGAAAAACAGAAGTGATTTTTTAATTAGGTTTGCAAGAAGTTTAAAGTAACCTGAAAAGTTGGAAAAAATCCGAAAAATAATCCATGTTGATATGGATGCTTTTTATGCATCGGTGGAGCAGCTCGATAATCCGGAGCTGAAAGGAAAACCGGTTGCGGTGGGTGGTTCAAGCGACAGAGGAGTGGTGGCCGCAGCAAGTTACGAAGCCCGGAAATTTGGGGTGCACTCGGCCATGGCTTCCTCAGTTGCCAAACGCAAATGCCCGCGGTTGATTTTTGTTAAAGGTAGGTTTTCGCGTTATCGTGAAATTTCAAACCAAATCCGCGAAATATTTTTTGAATATACCGATTTGGTAGAACCACTCTCGCTCGATGAAGCTTACCTCGATGTAACTTATGCAAAAAAAGGAAAACCTTCGGCCACACTAATCGCTCAGGAAATCAGGAAACGTATTTTCGAAGCAACCAAATTAACGGCTTCGGCTGGTGTTTCGTACAACAAGTTTTTGGCAAAAGTGGCTTCTGATGTAAACAAACCCAACGGAATTTTTGTGGTTACCCCCGAAAAAGCTCAGGATTTTATCGAGAGCCTCGAAATAAAAAAGTTTCACGGAATAGGAAAAGTAACCGCTGCAAAACTCAACGATATTGGCGTATGGTTTGGCCACGATTTAAAAAAGCTCGACCGGTTTGAACTGGTGCGGTTGTTTGGGAAAGCAGGTAATTATTACTATAATATTTGCAGAGGCGAAGATAACCGTCCGGTTCAGCCAACACGGGAACGTAAATCACTGGGCGCTGAACAGACCTTTTCTAAAGACCTGTACCTGGAGCACGAACTGGAAGAAGAATTGCTGAACATTGCTAATGAAGTTTGGAAACGTGCACAGCGGGCAATGATAAAAGCTAAAACGCTCACACTAAAATTTAAATATGCCGATTTTGAGCAACATACCCGCAGCAAAACAATTAATGGGTATTTCCTGACGAAAGAAGAATTTTTGGCTGAAGGTAAAAAGTTGATGCAATCGGGTAATTTCAACAAAGGAATCCGCCTGCTTGGATTAACCCTTTCCAATTTTCAGCATGAAGAACGCAAAGACCCCGTTCAATTGACCATAGAATTCTGAAAAAGAAAAAATTGGAGAAGTAAAATTAATCTATGGAAGCTAAGAGCAAAAATTAACTTTTGTTCTCTCCCGATTAAAATCGTAATTTCGGCCAAAAATTTCTGAAATGAAAAAGCTCAAACGTTTTTTATTAATCCTCCTTGTTGTAGTAATTGCAGGGTATTTACTGGGGCCCAAACCACCACAACCCGAATTGAACAAAAACCTGCCATCGGTGACGGCAAGCATACGTAACATTGAGGATTATATTGCGAAAAAAGAAGCAGAATTGCCAGTAAGGCCCGACAACGAATCGCGCATTATCTGGGCCTGCGATTCAGTAAAGGAGCGCACCGATTACAGCGTGCTTTACCTTCACGGGTTTTCGGCATCCTGGTACGAGGGATTTCCGGCAAATGTTGAGTTTGCCAAACACTTTGGTGCCAATGCATACTTTCCCCGGCTGGCTTCGCATGGTTTGGACACCGAAGATCCTTTAATTGACATGACTCCCGACCGACTGTGGAAATCGGCAAAAGAAGCATTGATGATTGCACGCAGCCTGGGGAAAAAGGTGGTAATTATGAGTACTTCAACAGGAGGAACACTTGCGCTCGAGCTTGCTGCCGAATTTCCGGAATACGTTGATGGGTTGGTGCTCTATTCGCCAAATGTCAGGATAAACAATAATACGGCATTTATGCTTTCCAAACCCTGGGGACTGCAAATCGCCCGCTCGGTTTACGATGGAAAATATCGGGTGACAAGCCAGGATTCCACATCAAAAGAATGCCGGTACTGGTATTGCAAATACCGGCTGGAAGCGGTGGTTTACCTTCAGCAACTGGTTGAGGAAACCATGGTTGATGAAACTTATGAGCGGGTGACTGCCCCTGTTTTTCTGGGGTATTATTATAAAGATGACGATAACCAGGATGAAGTGGTGAAAGTGAGCGCCATGCTGGATATGTTTGAAAAGCTGGGAACCCCCGAAAATCGTAAGGTGAAAATGGCCTTTCCCGATGCTGGCGAGCATGTGATTGCCTGTGAAATGACTTCCGGATCAGTAGATGAGGTTATCAGGGAAACCATAAAGTTTGGCGAAGAAATTCTTCGCATGGAACCTGCAAACTGACTTCGGGATCAGGCAATTTTAGAAGATGCGGCTTCGTCGATGTACCAGATAAGTTTGCCGTTTTCAGGTGTAATATAATAGGCTGGCAAAAGTTTGGCAACCTCCTCGTCATTCATAATTTCAGCAATCCGCTGTGCTTTGTTTTCTCCTGTCACCAAAAAGAAAATCCGGTTGGCATTATTGATTACTTTTCCTGTGAGGGTAATTCGCTGTTGCCCGGTTTCAGGGTGTTCGGCAACCGCACAAACTTGTTCTTCCTCCAGCAGGTTCAACTGGTTGGGGAATATTGATGCGGTGTGGCCATCATCTCCCATACCAAGAATTATCAGGTCGAAAACCGGAATTCCATTACGTGAATTCAGGTTTTCTGCAATTTCCTCTGAATAACGTGTTGCTTCTTCTTCGGGGGCATTTTCTCCTTTTATCCGGTGAATGTTTTCCTGTGGAATATCAATTTGCGAAAAAAGGATATCGTTGGTCATTTTAAAATTGCTTTCTTCATGGTCAGGAGACACGCAGCGTTCATCGCCCCACCAAAAATGGAGGCGTTCCCACGGAATAGAATCTTTGTGTTTTTCCACCAGTATTTTAAAAAGCTTTTTAGGTGTACTTCCACCCGATAAGGCAATATTAAAATGTGGCTGAGAGGAGCGTTGGGTCATTTTGAATATTTGCTTTGCTACCCTTTGGGCCACTTTTTTGGGTTTGGCAAATATTTTTACTTCTGTTGAGGCAGCCATAATTAAATATTTAAGTGCCTAAATTTAAAAAATAATTTTATTTATAGTTCACAGTAGGTTCCGTCGTCCGAAAGATTTTTGCAGGGGTACCTCCAGTCACCGTTTTGAATGAGTTTGTCTGAACTGTCGGGGCCCCAGGTTCCTGCCGGGTAGCCGTAAATAGGAATGTTCGGGTTGTTTTCCCACGCATCCAGAATGGGTTGCACAAATTTCCAGGCTTCTTCCACCGCATCGCCACGCGAATAAAGCGTGGCATCGCCCTGCATGCAGTCGAGCAGCAATCGCTCGTAGGCCGAGGGGAGCCGAACTTCTAATAAATCGGAATAATGAAAATCCATGTTAACGGTTTGCACCTGAAATCCGGCTCCGGGTGTTTTCATTCTGAATTTCAGCAAAATGCCTTCGTCGGGTTGAATGCGAATAATTAACTGATTGTTAACTGGCCCTTGTTCGCCCGAATTATTAAAAAGATGATGCGGCACCTGTTTAAAATGGATAACAATTTCGGTTACGCGGGCGGGCATTTTTTTGCCTGTTCGGATGTAAAAAGGCACTCCGCCCCAGCGCCAGTTGTCAATGAAGAATTTCATGGCTACAAATGTTTCGGTCCTGGAATTGTTATCAACTCCGGGTTCTTCACGATAGCCTTTTATTTTTTTCCCTTTTATGGTTGAATTAATATACTGGCCGCGAATAACATTTTCGGGAACTTTTTCTTCCGGAATAGGGCGCAGCGACTGAAAAACTTTTACAATTTCGCTACGAATTGCATCTGCCTCAATAACAACCGGAGGCTCCATAGCCACGAAACCGGCCAGTTGCAACAAGTGGTTTTGCAACATATCGCGAAGTGCGCCGGACTCGTCGTAGTAACCGCCCCGGCCTTCCACACCAATGCTTTCGGCCGAGGTGATTTCAACCCGCTCTATGAAATTGCGGTTCCACAATGGTTCAAAAATCCCGTTGGAAAATCGGGTGACCAGCATGTTCTGCACACTCTCTTTCCCAAGGTAGTGGTCGATACGGTAAACCTGGTTTTCATAAAAATATTTGAGCAGTTGTTTGTTTAGTTTTTGGGCCGATTCAAGGTCGGACCCAAATGGTTTTTCAACAATAAGCCGCCTGAAGAATTCATCCGATTTGCTTAACCCGGTTTCACAAAGGTTTTTGGCAATGGTTTCGTAAACCGATGGAGGGGTGGACAAATAAAAGATGTAGTTGGCATCTGTTTTTTTGTCGGCACCTAATTTTTCAAGCCGTTTTTTTAGTATTTTGAAATCTTCTGTTTTGTCTGGAGAAACAGGCTGATAATACAGCATTTCGGCAAATACTTGAGCCTCTTTGTTTTCGGGAAGAAATTCAGCGGTTCGTTTTCTAAAGTCCTTGTCAGAAAGTTTAGTCCGCGAAGCCCCCAAAACGGCAAAATTTTCGGGCAACATTTTTTGCTGGTACAGGTCGAAAAGTGCTGGTATTAATTTACGTTTGGTTAAATCGCCTGAGGCACCAAAAATAATAAGTACCTGGTTTTTTGTCTTCTTCATTCTGTTGATTTTTTTTCTCCTTGTTCAACACAATATACAACCACATTGTTCTGATGAAAAAAATACCTGAGGTTAAAGTGCTCTGTGCGATTGTTTTTTAACACCTGTCCGTGTAATTCTCCGGGTATTGTTTCCGGCAGAATTAAAATATCGGTGTTGAATTGTATATTTTTTTCGCGAGTGCATTTAAATATGGCTTCTTTGGCACTCCAGTAAATTATTTGTGCCATTTGAGTGTCGGGTGCGTTGCTGGTTTGTTCTTTTTCTTTTTCAGAAAGAAATCGGTTGACCACGGGGTGAATGTTGCGGTGGATGTTTTCCGCATCGATACCAATATTTTTTTTGGACAGAAAGACAACAGCTAACTGGGCGGAGTGGGAAATACTTATATTGTAGCTGCTGTTTTTAAGTATTGGTTTTCCTGATTCATCGTAAATAATTTCTGCTTTTTTACCCAAAATTTCCTTCAACAGCAAACGTACGGCCAGAAATTCTTTTTTACGCTTTTCAATTTTAAAGCTTTCAACAGTTGCTTTTTCAGCGTCTGAAAATTGAAAATCAGCCTCCAGTTGGGTACTGTTTTCGGCCAGTTCCCAGATTCCGATTACCCCTTCCGGAGTTTCTATTTTTTTTGAAAATGGCATTAATCCCAGTAGGTTGTTTCAATGAGCCGGATTACATCTTCTTCTAAAAAATCGACTACAGGTTTCAGCGAATCGATATTTGGTGTTGCCCGTATGTAAAGTGCGCCACGCAAAAAATGCGTGGCACTGTCGGTCAGAAAAAACTGAATGGGGGAAGCTGCATTTCCTTTTATCCGGTAGATGGTTCCGTAAACGTCTCTCCCCGGATTCATGAAAATTTGTTCTTCAATAGCATTGGCTTTAACGGAATGTTTATAGGCGAGTTCGCGTGTTTCTTCAATAAGTTCGGCCAAAAGCTGGCGGCTGGGTTTTGGAGCGTTTTGCAACTGGTAATACGAAATGTGTACTTCTGCTTTGTTTTCCGGTACATTAATATTAATCCAGTCCTTTTTTCCCGGATTCCTGCTGTCGGGGGTAATGTTGGCATAATCAGGAATTTCAAACTGATAGGGGAAATCGCTGTTTAAAGTGTGGTATTGTTTTTCAGGAAAATCGATGCGGAAGAAACCGCGTGGTTTGGGTGAATGTTTTTGATTACATGCCAAAACTACGGTAAGAATAACAATAAAAAACAAAATTTTTTTCATGCTGTAAGTAACTACGTATTTTAGAGTAAACGCAAAAATAATGACTTAATTTTTAACATGGCATTTATTCAGGGGATTATGGAAAGAAAAAAAAGAGTAAAAAAAGCCCCGCAGTGGCGGAGCTTTGTATTTATTCAAACTTAAAATGGCAAATCATCGTCGCCACCCTGCTCATCAGCTTCGGGTTCCGAAACTCCTTCAAAATTAGAGGATCCACTTTGGTTATTGTTGTTCTGTGAACCTTGCGATTCCTGATTGTTATCTTGAGAGTTAGATTTCGTATCAAGCATAACCATATTATTTGCCACGACTTCAGTAAAAAACTTTGTTTCACCGTCTTTTTCATATTGGCGGTGAGTTAATTTACCTTCAATGAAAAGCCTTGAACCCTTTTTGACATATTGCTCCACCACTCCTGCAAGTCCTCTCCATAACACGATATTGTGCCATTCAGTTGTTGTTACACGCTCACCATTTTTTGCTCTGTAGGATTCTGATGTTGCCATTCTGAATTTAGCAACTTTAACATCCTGATCGAGATGTTTTACTTCGGGGTCATTACCTACGTTACCAATTAAAATTACTTTGTTTACTGACATTTTTACTTATTTTAGGTTAACTTCCTTAAAAATACGAAATCTCATTTTATTTTACACAATCATACTGAAATAAATTAAAATCCCCTGAGTTTTTTAGCAAAATTTCAATTAACCGGGGAACCGGAAAATCGGAAACTGAATTCTTTTCAACCCTTATTAGATTATCAGTTAGCGATTTTATTGAAGGAATTTCAACATGAATTAATGTGGCAAAAATTACCTGGTGACTTAAAATGTGCTTGACTGGTTTCGAAATTTTCTGCACGGATACAGAATGTCCGTTTAAAAATGGTATTTCTTTTAATCCTGCAATTTCCGAATCCATAAGTTCTTTTTCGGATTCAAGCAACGGAAACTGGTAAAGGTTTTTCCAGATGTCGTTTGCAGTGCGTTTTTCCAGCCAGGTAAATTTCCCGTCATCAATATAAAAATAGTAGAAATAACGATTTCGTTGTTTGGTACGTTTTTCTTTTACAGGCAGCTCCTCTATCTTTTTTTCTGAAAAGGCAAAGCAGGAACCTGCAACCGGACAGTTTTTGCAGTTGGGCGATTTAGGTGTGCATTGAAGCGCCCCGAACTCCATCAGCGCCTGGTTATGAAAGCCGGGATTTTTTTGGGGCAGCAGCCCGGATGCCAGTTCATGAAATTCTTTTTTGCCTTTTCCTGAATCGATAGGGGTTGATATTCCAAAATACCTGGAAAGTACACGGTAAACATTTCCATCAATTGCAGGGTGGGGGAGTCCGAACGCAATAGATGCTATAGCCGCACCGGTATAGGGGCCGATCCCTTTCAAACTGATAATGTCTTCATATGTTTCTGGAAATTTTCCATGCAGTTCGTTTTGAATGAAACGGGCAGTTTGGTGCAGATTTCGGGCCCGCGAATAGTAACCAAGCCCCTGCCAAAGTTTCAAAACTTCATTTTCGGAGGCCTCGGCAAGGTGTTTTTGGGTTGGAAACCGATTAATAAAATTTAAATAGTAATTTTTTCCCTGTTCAACTCTGGTTTGCTGAAGAATTATTTCAGAAATCCAGATTTTGTAGGGATCATGCGTCTTTCGCCAGGGTAAATCCCTGAAATTTCTACTATACCAGAGGTGGATTTGTGGTACAAATTGATTCATTTATGCTAATTGATTCATATTCTTTCGTTAAATGCAAAAATAAATTAATTAAAAAGCTTTCGGGTTTTTAAATTATTTTTATTTTTGCATACCAATTTAACCCGATTAATTTATTGAAAACTAAATATTTTAAGAGATGACAAAGGCAGATATTGTAAATGAAATTTCGAAAAACACAGGAATTGAAAAAGTAACTGTTCAGAAAACGGTTGAAGCATTCATGGAAACCGTTAAAGATTCGTTAGAAGATGGTAAAAATGTTTACCTGAGAGGATTTGGTAGTTTTGTGGTCAAAAAGAGAGCAGAAAAAACTGCACGTAATATTTCAAAAAATACCACAATTATTATCCCTGCTCACTACATTCCATCATTTAAACCAGCCAAAACCTTCGTTTCACAAGTAAAAAATAACGTAAAATAGTAAGTTATGCCAAGCGGAAAAAAAAGGAAAAGACATAAGATGGCAACGCATAAACGCAAAAAGAGATTGCGTAAAAACCGCCACAAAAAGAGAAAATAATTTTTAGTTCATTTGTTAAATAAACAGTTTAAACCTAAGGCATTTGTCTTAGGTTTAAACTGTTATAATAGTATATAATATATATTTAACAATATTAATATATAGGTTGTGAGTAGTGATTTAATAATAGACGTCACTCCATCCGAAATTGTTATAGCATTACAGGAAAATAAAAAGCTTGTTGAATTTACCAGGGAGAAGAGCGGGGCGAAATTTGCAGTTGGCGATATTTATCTTGGAAAAGTAAAAAAAATAATGCCAAGTTTAAATGCAGCCTTTATTGATGTAGGTTACGAAAAAGACGCTTTCTTGCATTACCTCGATATGGGGCCGCAGTTCTCCACACTTAATAAGTTTTTACGGATTGTTTCTTCCAGGAAAAATAAAATAACTTCGATTTCCAGGATTCATTCCAACCCCGACATTAACAAGGAGGGAAGGATTACCGAAATACTTAAAGCAGGTCAGAAAGTTCTTGTGCAGGTTGCCAAGGAACCTATTTCGACCAAAGGGCCACGATTAACTTCTGAAATTTCTATTGCAGGAAGGTACATGGTTTTAATGCCTTTTAGCGAAAAAGTTTCGGTTTCGCAAAAAATTAGTACCAACGAGGAGAAGAACAGGCTAAAGAAATTAGTTCAGAGCATCAAGCCCAAAAAATACGGCATAATTGTCAGAACTGCTGCTGAAGGCAAAAAAGTTGCTGATCTCGACCAGGAACTACGCCGCCTGGTGGATAAATGGGAAACCACATTTCATAAACTTAAGCGTGCTTCGGCACCATCGCTGATTATTGGAGAAATTGACAGGGCAACAGCTCTGCTTCGCGATATTTACAATCCGAATTTCAACAGCATTATTGTAAACGACCAGGCTGTTTGTAACGAAATTACTGATTACATTGACAGCATTCAGCCCGGTAAGAAAAAAATTGTAAAGCTTTATAAAGGAAACCTCCCGATTTTTGAGCATTACGGAATTGAAAAACAAATTAAAGCCTCGTTCGGAAAAACTGTTTCGTTTAAAAATGGAGCATACCTGATTGTTGAGCACACCGAAGCATTTCATGTAATTGATGTAAACAGCGGAAATCGTGCAAAATCGAGAGGAGACCAGGAAACAAATGCATTGGAAGTAAACCTTGCTGCCTGCGACGAAATTGCCCGCCAACTTAGGTTGCGCGATATGGGAGGGATAATTGTTATCGATTTCATTGATATGCATGTGGCAGCCAACCGGCAAAAGGTTTACGACCACATGAAAGATGTGATGGCAAACGACAGGACCAAACATAATATTCTGCCGTTAAGCAAGTTTTGCCTGATGCAAATAACAAGACAAAGGGTACGTCCGGAAGAGATTATTGAAACAGCGGAAAAATGTCCGACCTGCAGAGGTACCGGAAAAATAATGCCAACTGTTTTGTTTGTTGATGAACTGGATAATAAGGTGAAGTACATATTAAAAGATCTGGATAAAAAACGACTTTACATTAAGGTACATCCATATATCGCCGCTTACCTTACAAAAGGTTTTAAAAGCTACCGAAATAACTGGTTTTTTAAATTTTTTAAATGGGTGAGGGTTGAATCCAACAGTTCTTATTCTTTCATGGAATATCACTTTTTCGATGAGAATATGGAGGAAATTATTTTATAGAAACCGGGTTTAATCATCCGGTTTTTTTTATTATGATTTTTAGCTCAAAACGAGTAGTTTTTTAATATTATTTAAGAAAGGAAACATTAAAAAAAGAGGATTGTTATATTGAAACATTTACATTTGTACATGTTTTATTTAGCAGACAAAATTTACAGCAGGGTATGAAAAAACTGACACTGATACTGACTTTTTATTTGATAGCATTTTTTGCCGGTGCACAAATTATCGAACCCATAAAATGGTCGTTCGATTCGAAACAGGACGGAAAAGATATTGAACTGATATTCAAGGCATCGATTGAAGATAATTGGCATTTATACGATACATATTTACCTGAAGGCGGCCCAATTGCGACCTCGGTTATTTATTCCGATTCATCGAAATTTGAATTTGTAGGGGAATTGCAAAAAAGTCCGCAACCTGTTGAAATGTATGATCCTACATTTATGATGGATTTACGTTTTTTCAGTGACTCTGCCACATTGACTCAAAACATCAGGCTTAAAACCGATGAAAGGGTTGAAATCAGCGGTTATGTTTTGTTTATGGGCTGTGATGATGAAATCTGCCTGCCACCCAACGAGGCAGAATTTTCATTTACTTTTAACAGCGATGCCCAGCCGACTACTACCGAAACTACGGAGGTAACGGAATTGGAAGGGACTACCTCCGGATCGGCCAGCGGACAATCGTTGTGGGTGTTTATACTCATTTCGGCACTTGCCGGACTGGCTGCCATTTTAACACCATGTGTATTTCCTATGATTCCGATGACAGTTTCATTTTTTATGCGGGGAAGCGAGGACCGCGGAAAAGCCATTCGCAACGGTTTGTTTTTTGGGTTCTCGATTTTGTTGATTTTCACCCTGCTTGGAGCGCTCTTCTCAGTAGGAATATTCGGACCAAACGTAGGTAGTATACTTAGTACACACTGGATTCCAAACCTCTTGTTTTTCCTGCTTTTTTTGGTATTTTCTATCTCATTTTTCGGAGCATTCGAAATTGTTTTGCCAAACAATTTGGTAAATAAAACCGATTCAAAAGCTGAAAAAGGAGGTTTTGTAGGTCCGTTTTTTATGGCGCTTACCACTGTAATTGTTTCATTTTCATGCACCGGCCCGTTTATCGGGGCATTAATTATTGAAGCAGTGCAGGATGGTGGAATGCGTCCACTCATTGGAATGTTTTTCTTTGGATTGGCTTTTGCTGCTCCTTTTACATTGCTGGCTATTTTCCCGTCGGCGCTCAACAAACTTCCAAAATCAGGCGGATGGCTAAATGCTATAAAAGTTGTATTTGCATTCATCCTGCTTGCATTTGGATTTAAATTTTTAAGCAATATAGACCAGGTTTACGGTTTCGGAATATTAAGCCGCGAAATATACCTTTCCATCTGGATTGTGGTATTCTTCCTGCTGGGACTGTATTTCCTTGGCAAAATAAAATTTTCGCACGACAGCGACTTGCCTTACGTAAGTGTAGGAAGACTGTTTCTTTCAATAATCACATTTAGTTTTGTGGTTTACCTTTTTACAGGTTTGCTGGGGGCACCGCTAACATCTATTTCGGCATTGCTTCCACCTCAAAGCAACAATCAAATGTATTACTCAGGAGGTACAGCTACGGGAGGGCACAGTGTGCCCGAAGAATTATGCGGACCGGCAAAGTATGCCGACAAACTTCACCTCCCGCACGGTTTGAGCGGATATTTCGATTATGAGCAAGGGCTTGCCTGTGCCAATGAACAAGACAAACCTGCATTTGTGGTGTTTAAAGGTCATGCCTGTGCCAATTGCAAAAAAATGGAAAACTCGGTTTGGGCAAATCCCGAAGCTTTGCGCATTCTTTCTGAAGAGTATGTGATCGTTGCACTTTACACCGATGATCGAACCAAATTACCCGAGGATGAATGGGTGGTTTCTACTGAAGATGGAAAAGTAAAAAAGACTATGGGTAAAAAGAACCTCGATTTGCAAATCACTGAGTATTCAACCAATAGTATACCTTACCATGTTATTATTGAACCCGATGGTACAAAACATACAATGGGCGTTACATTCGAAGATGGAGAATTCCTGGAATTCTTAAAAAAAGGAATTGAATAACTTATCAATCAGTAAAATATAGCCCCGGTTAGCATAGCCGGGACTTTTTTGTGATCATTTTTTAACATTTCAAAAGTTAATCTGCCAATTGAATTAAATATCTTTAATTGAATTTTTATTCAAAAAGATAATAAAATGGATACTTTAAAGTGGTTATTCTGGAATGTGGATACCCAAATTGATTTTGTTTACCCCCGTGGCAAACTCTACGTTCAGGATGCAGAAAATTTAAGACCTCAGTGGAAAAAACTCACTCAACTTGCAAAAAACAGAAATATACAAGTTATAAATTCTGCTGATTACCATTATCCCAATTCTGCTGAACTGGATGCAAATCCTGATTTTGTCAATACATTTCCTGAACATTGCATGGCAAACAGCCGGGGAGCCGATTTTATAAAAGAAACCGACCCGGAAGACCCGGTAATATTTGACTGGGACAAAGAATACCTGATTACTCCTGAATTGTTTGATCCATTTAAATACCGAAATTTTATCATCCGAAAAGATGCATTTGATGTGTTTTCAGGAAATCCGCTCACCGAAATAATCCTAAAAAACATCAAACCTGAGTCGGTAATTGTTTACGGCGTAACTACCAATGTATGTGTAGATGCCGCCGTGAAGGGGTTGAGCCGGAAAGTGAAAAATGTGTATGTGGTAGAAGATGCAATTAAAGAATTGCCAAATATTCCTTTGCCATTTGAAGAGTGGGACAAAAAGGGTATAAAACGGATTCGTTTAAAAGATGTTGAGAAACTGATAAATTGACGAATCAATTAATCTGTTTCCTTTTTTTGTTCAGCAAAATTTTTCTCGAGTAAATCACTTCTTTTAACGGTATTTCTGAGCCACTGCAATTTTATGGCTTTTTTTTCAGGCGCTGTAAGCTTCCAGGAAACGTTTGGGTTATTGCGCAGTTTTTCGGTAAGGTGATGCAAAAGTATCGCAGCCGACACCGAAATATTAAAGCTTTCAGTGAAACCATACATCGGAATTTTTACATATTCATCCGCTTCATTCATAATTGTTTCTGAAATTCCCGGAAGTTCTGATCCAAAAACAAAGGCTGCCTTTCCTTTTTCGATGTCAAAATCATCCAAAAGTGTATCGTTTGTATGCGGCGAAGTTGCCACAATCCGAAATCCCTCTTTTTTAAGTGTTTCTATGGCTTCCAGGCTATTGTTTTCCTGTTCGGAAAATTTTCTGATTGTCAGCCATTTTGAAGAACCAAGTGCAACTTCTTTATTCACATTGAATTCATTCCTTTTTTCAATCACATTCACATTCTGAATACCAAAGCAATCGCAAGTTCGTAGCACTGCACTTGCATTTTGCGACTGGTAAATGTCTTCAAGAACCACTGTAAAATAGGAGGTTCGATTTTCAAGTATTTTATCAAAAAGTTTTAATCGTTCAGGAGTGACATAATTCGAGAGGTATTCAATCAGATCTTTTTGCATTTGCAATTTCATTCAGTTTTTGTCATAAAAAAAGGAAGCAGTTGTGCTTCCCCTTAAACTTTCTTAGCTGTACAGTTAAGATACAGCATCTGCCAAATCAGCGCCAGCTTTAAACTTCACTACTTTTTTGGCAGGGATGGTAATTTCTTTACCGGTTTGTGGATTTCTACCAGTTCTGGCTCCACGTTCAGTTACTGAAAAAGTACCGAAACCGATTAAAGCAACCCTGTCACCGCCTTTTAAAGCGCCGGTTGTTGCTTCGATAAAAGAATCAAGAGCTTTTTTTGCGTCAGCTTTTGTAAGGCCAGCTCCTTCGGCCATTGCATCAATTAATTGTGCCTTGTTCATAAGTTAAAAATTTTAATAAATGAATAAGTTGTTGAAATATAACATTTTAAAATAAAAATGATTTCAGTTTAACTTTAAATTTTAACTACCGTTGTGTTCCAAACAGCCAGTAAAATCAATAGTTTCAGAGAACTTTTTTAAGATTTAGCTAAATTCAGAAAATCCTTTTAAAAAAACAACCCCAAGCCCCTTTTTTTTTCAGCATTTTGGGATTTTTTTTCTGAGAAGTGTTTTTGGAATTAAAAAAAAGTTCTACTTTTGTCGGCCTCGGAGAGATGGCAGAGTGGTCGAATGCGGCGGTCTTGAAAACCGTTGAACCGCGAGGTTCCGGGGGTTCGAATCCCTCTCTCTCCGCTGGAAGGACTGGACAAAACCAGTCAACAAGTGGACAAAAGCCTACAAGTCAATGATTTGTAGGCTTTTTTATTTGTATTTTGTCCACTCCAAAAGACACCCAAAAGCCCCGAAAAGACACAAATTTGTGCCTAAATCGTTACCCTTTTCAAACTGGACAAAAACGGTAACGATTTGTCCGAAAATGACCTCTCGCTGTCCAAATTTGTACAGTCTGTATATATCTCACAATTAATACATTAAAAGTAATTTTGTAACATTAAAAAGTGAGATTATGAAGAGTACATTTGAAATTCTTTTCTACCTGAAAAAAGGGTCGGAAAAGCGTAATGGAGAGGTAACAATTATGGCAAGAGTTACCGTTGACGGAAAAATTTGCCAGTTCAGTACAAAACAAAGCATTCATCCTGATAACTGGAGCGTGAAAGCCGGGAAAGCGACAGGAAAGTCTGCCGTGCAAATCAACAAGTTATTGGATGATGTCAAAGCTTCACTGAATCAAATTTACCACGAACAGCAACGGCGTGATAACTATGTTACTGCCGAGAAAGTAAAGAACGAGTTTTTAGGTCATACCGAAAATCACGAAACCCTGCTTAATCTTTTTGAAAAGCATAACAATGACGTGAAAGCGTTGGTCGGTATTTCTAAATCAGCATCTACACACCAAAAGTACGAAGTTACGCGCAAGCATCTTGAAAACTTTATACAGTATAAATATAGGCTGTCGGATATGGCATTGAAAGAGATAAACTTAATGTTTATCACTGATTTTGAAGTATATCTTAAAACTACCTGTAAATGCAACTCCAACACCACAGCTAAGTTTATGCAGTTTTTCAAACGCATAATTTTGATTGCCCGCAACAATGGAATAATTATCGGCGACCCTTTTGCAAATTACAAAATCCGCTTGCAAAGAGTAGATAGAGGTTATCTTACAGAAGACGAAATCAAGAAAATCCTTGAACTTAACCTTGTTTCTGATAGGTTGGAACACGTCCGTGATTTATTTATCTTTTCCTGTTTTTGCGGTTTGGCTTACATAGACGTAGCCGGACTTAGAAAAGAACATATCCGTAAATCGTTTGACGGAAATCTGTGGATTATGACCAAGCGAGTAAAAACCGGAGTTGATGTGAATGTGCCGTTACTGGATATTCCCAAAATGATTTTGGATAAGTATAAAGACAAGTTACCTCATGGTAAAATTCTTCCTGTTATCAGTAACCAAAAGCTAAATTCATACCTGAAGGAGATTGCCGACTTATGCGGAATCCAAAAGAATCTTACATTTCATTTAGCAAGGCATACTTTCGCCACCACAACTACGCTGGGCAAGGGCGTTCCTATCGAAACAGTTTCAAAAATGCTCGGACATACCAATATCGAAACCACCCAAATCTATGCGCGAATCACTAATAACAAGATTAGTAGTGATATGAAAGGGCTTTCGGAACAGTTTTCCGGTATTGAGAATATCTATAAAAAAGCAGTTCAATAGTTACCTTTTTGGGTATAGTAACGAGCAGGTAACGATTTCGGTAACGATTTCGGTAACGATTTTCAGTATAAATAATTAAATATTAAACAGATATGGAACTACAAATCATTCAAAACAAGATTTTCGAGATAAGAGGTCAGCGTGTCATGGCAGATTTTGACCTTGCCGACCTTTATGAAGTTGAAACAAGGGCATTGAAACAAGCTGTTAAGCGTAATATCGACCGTTTTCCTATGCCTGATTTTATGTTTGAACTGACACGGGAAGAAAGCGATGCAGTTATCAAATTAGGGGTATCACAAAATGTGATACCCCCCGGATATAACGTCGGTTCTTCTTTAATCATGGCATTTTCCGAGTTGGGCGTTTCCATGCTCTCGTCAGTGTTAAGGAGTAAAAAAGCCATTCAGGTCAATATTTCCATTATGCGGGCTTTTGTCGCTTTACGCCAGTACGCACTGGAATATGCCGAACTTAATCGTAAATTAGAGGACTTCATGATTGAGACAAATATGCAGTTCAGCGATATTTATCAGGCTCTTACGGAATTGGCTTCGCAAAAGGAGTTGGAAAACAAACCCCGAAAGAGAATAGGTTTTAATGTTCAAAATGAAGAATGAGTATGGAACGAGGATATATAACAATCAAAGAAAATAGTGAAAATCAACTAATTGTTGAAGCAAAACTCGTAAACCGCACCCTTTGGATGTCAAAACACGAAATGGCTGATTTGTTCAATGTGTTTGTCAATACAATAGGTAATAACCTTCGGGCGATATTCAAATCCAGCATATTGCGGGAGGAAGAAGTTACCCGAACACACAAATACGAGAATAACGGTCGCCAATGCGAAGTAACGCTGTACAATCTGGAAGCATTGATTTTTGTCAGTTACCGTATAGCATCTTATGAAGCACGGGCTTTTCGGGAATGGCTCATGAAAGCCCTAACCGAATATACTCGGACAAAACCCAAGCAGGAAGCAGAAGTTTTGATAGTGTATAATTTGTCGTCAAAACTCCCTGTTATATCTCTAAATTAACGCATTATATTTACTACTATTTCCGATATAGAGCTTTTTGTGCTAAAAATAGAGCGTATTTATAAGCGTTTATCCTCATACCTTTGTATTTATATAACAAATTCAGTCATGAAAAATGTAATCTATTTCTTAATCGCACTTTTTGTGGTTTCCTGCGGTTCTACCGGAACAAAATCAAAATATGAGCAAACCATTGGGCATTATCTTCAAACAGATAAAAGGGGCAGTAAATATGACCTTAAATTCAAGGTTATAGAGTTGAACGAACAAGGTACGATAACAGTTGCGGACAGCATTGCTTATCTTACCGATGAGTTTAGAAAAGACAAGGCGCTAATTGTAAAACGAGTTGAGTTGGCTAAAAAAATGACCGAAACATTACTCGCTAAGGAAAAAAAGCAAAGCGAAATTGATAAGTATAACGCTGACATTGCCGTAATGAATGCCCGTGTTGATTCGCTTAGGAATCTTCCTCCCGACAATCTGAACGGTTACGACAGTCGAAACGCAAACGACATTCTTGCTCTGATTATCCGTTGTAAGTATTCGCTTGTTCCTCCGGGTGGAACAACGGTAGAAGAAACATTCGATTTCTACTTATCCCCTGACGGTAGTAAATGTTACGGAAAAACAAGGGCAAAATAAAAAATCTTAAAAAAACTACCAACTTGGTAGTCTTTTTAAGATTTGTTATTATGCGCTTTTATTTGGAATCGTCTTCATCCATGCGCTTCAATAATCTCTCTATCAGAATGTTTAAGTATTTTGTCCTATCTATCTTACGGTCTTTAATTGAAATGTACGTCCTGTAATACTCTCCTAAGTCTATATTGAACATAATCTCAAAAGCTAACATTATTTCTTTTATGTCTGCATGTCCTCTATTTACAAATCTACTCGCTTCAAAACTATAACCGATCTCAACTAAAGCAGTTTTTGAGCCAGTCCACTTCAAATCGCCAATCGAAATGGCTGCACGTTTTTTGTCTATAAACTGTTGTTTTTCAAAACTGTGCATTTTTTTGTTAAGATAGATTCGCAACATTTCATTACAAATTATTTTAGCGATTTTAAAGTCATAGCCAGTGGAAAATGAGGAATCCATAATAAAATGAACACTGTCTAAACAGAGTTGCAGAGAGCGTTTGTTTCTTGTGAAATAATGTTCATCAAAATGTGTAGATTTTGATCTGTAATATTGGTAGAAGTCTAAATTACGTTCAAAAAAATAGGTTAAGCTATCCAACTCCCTTTGATAATACTCTACTAATGTGTCGTTACTACCGTTAGGACATTTTAATTCCATTCTATGAATTTTGTTGAAGTAAAGCAAAAAACCTAATACTTCAGGCTTTATATCCTTGAAAAATTGAATCTCATCTTTTGTGGAAATATTTTTTAATGAAAGAAAATCTGTTCGTAATTGAAATAGGCAATTCTCCAAAAAATTAATCATATCAACAGATTCTTCTATCGAAATATCACAACCCTCTAAGTCTATACTTTCTAATTTTATTTGTATAGGCTCCAATATTTTAGAGAAATATTCTATCATAGCCTTCTCATTTAATTTTTTAATCATTTAATTTTTTCGTACCCATGTTTGAGTCTGATAAAATAATCCCCAGTATCCGCGCACTTTAAGTTTTGCTTCCTCAATCCAAATACTACACTTATAGGTTTTCCCGTCCTCTGGATCATATATGGTTCCATCCTCCCACTTATTATTCTTGTACTTAAAATCTTTCAGCATTATCAATCCGACTAAAGGAGTGTTTCGTTTATTTTTATCTGGATTTTCAGTATCAGTAAGCGGATTACCGTTATCGTCATTTGGATATTTTAGCCAAATAATTTTACCATAAAACTTGCTTTGTTCCTGATAAATTTCCACAGTAGCTTCTCCGCCAGAAATAATCCATTTGCCGATAATTTGTTCTTGTGCAAATCCGTTTGAAACGGTAGCAAAAAAAATGATGATCAAGATAGCTGTTTTCATTTTTATGTTATTTATGTTATTAAAATAGCTTATTTCACAATTACCATAGCGGAGTTTTAAAGCCTAATAGCAAACTTACGCCATGCAATCGTTGATTGTCTAATGACGTTTTAAGAAATGTAGATGAGTATTGTATTTCACCGAACAGGACGAAATATCTGGTTATTTCGTAATCTATACCTATTGCAGCATTAAATTGTGGAAAACATTTCGTTTTGGTTCCAAAAATAATTTCTCCGCTATCTGTTCCTGACTTGATGAACGGCGCATCCATAAAGGTTACTCCTGCACC
>NZ_JBSQIC010000036.1:0-34193 GCF_055108615.1 Tangfeifania sp.
ATAGAAAAATACAGCACCGACCAAACTAATTGAATGTCAATGAAACGATTTGTAAGTATAACTACTCTAACAGAAGATGGTTTTTAGAGGTGCCCTTTACATCGATGATGAGAACTGGGTAAAAGCTTCGGTGGAACACGAAAATGATCAGTTTGCCCGGCTGGGGTCGGTGGTTACCAACCTGGGCTATTCCGACTGGGCAACTATCGATATTCCTTTTCCCGTTAACGAAATGAGCTACAGGTTGAGCCTGAAAGGTCAGGATGTTTTTATTGAATATGCTATAAAAGATTCAGGTTTTAAGCAGATGCGGATTTTACACCTGCACAAGCCGCTTCGTGATGCCGGAATTGGTGTGTATGCCTGCAGCCCGCAAAGATCAAGTTTTAAAGCTGTATTTTCCGATTTTTATCTTGGGCCTTGTGAATGATCCGGTTGTGAATTATCAAAATCAATAAACTAAAATAACATGTTTAAGTCTTTTATTATTATTGCCGTTTATCTCCCTTTGCTAATAGTTTCCATCACCTCACAAGCTCAATCGTTAAAAGTCCCGGGGGTAGTTGTCAAACACATTCCTTCAAAAACTGGTGTGTATATTGGTTCTCCGAGTATCTGCATTTTGCCAAACGGCGATTATGTAGCTTCGCACGACCATTTCGGCCCGAATTCAACTGAGCATGAGCGGGCAGTAACTGCGGTTTACAAATCAACCAAACAAGGGAAATCATGGAAAAAAATTTCAGAAATCAACGGGCAATTCTGGTCCAACCTTTTTGTACATCAAAACGAGTTGTACATTATGGGTACCTGGAAACACCACGGAAACTTTATTATCCGGCGATCAACCGATGGCGGGGTAACGTGGAGCGAACCAACAGACAGCAAGAATGGTTTGCTACTGGAGGGTGAATATCATACTGCCCCCATGCCGGTAATCAAACACAATGGTCGTTTGTGGCATGCCATCGAAAATGCAAAAGCAGATACCAAAGCCTGGGGAAAAAGGTACAGCGCTATGGTTATTTCGGCACCTGTCGGTTCCGATTTGTTGAATTCCAAGAACTGGAAAGCTACAAATCACCTGCGCTACGATTCAACTTATTTAGGTGGGAAATTTGGCGGCTGGCTTGAAGGGAATGTTGTGGCAACACCGGAAGGAAAGGTGGTGGATATTTTAAGGGTGGCAACTTCTGAACCGGGCCGTGACATGGCGGCAATTGTCAATATCAGCAATGATGGGACTAAAGCAACATTTGACCCCGAAACGGGTTTTATGGACTTTGTGGGTGGCGCCAAAAAGTTCTCAATCCGGTACGACGAAAAAAGTAAAAGGTACTGGATGATAGCCAACATGGTAAAAGAGGAGTTTTCGCATTTACTTGCAGCCAAAGTGCGTAACACGCTTGTGCTAAAAAGTTCTTCCGATCTGAAAAACTGGACGGTACATAAAATACTGCTGGAACATCCGGATGTGGAAAAACATGGTTTTCAGTATGTGGACTGGCAGTTTAATGGCCGGCACATTATTTTTCTGTCAAGAACAGCTTATGATGATGAATAAAGAGAAAGAGGGATCTGCAATTGGCATCGACCTTGACGGAATATTTGTAAAATAGCACTGATTTTTAACAAGTAAAAATTTAAAATATGAAGAAGTTCAGGACAGTCACCCCATTTTTGGTTGTTGTTTTATTCTGGAGTTGCCAATCACCCGAAAAGCAGAAGGAAGCAGGCAGTGATTTTGAACTCCTGAAATACAATCATTCGGGGTTGGTGGTTGATTTGGGAGTTGGTTTGTGGGCCTGGCCCCTGCCCATGGATTATGACAACGACGGAGATATGGATTTGCTGGTTTCTTGTCCCGACACACCATTTAACGGAACTTACTTTTTTGAAAATACCTCAGGAAACACAGAAAAAATGCCTGTATTTGCCCCGCCGAAGAAGATTGAAAAAGGCATTAATAACCTTCAGGTTTCTTTTGTGAACAGTGAACCAAGAGTGCTGGGGCGCGGAGTGGAATATGAAAATTTTACAGAGCAGGGGTTCAGTAAACCGGTTGATTTATTCCCATTAGAAGAAATAGAAAAAGAATTTAAAAAGATACGTTTCAGCCAGTGGAATTATGTGGATTACAACGGTGACGGCGACCAGGATTTAATTGCAGGAATCAGCGACTGGGGCGATTACGGCTGGGACAATGCCTTTGACGAACAGGGAAACTGGACCAACGGCCCGTTGCATGGTTATGTATTTTTTATTGAAAATAATGAGGGTGAATATGTGAACCGCGGAAAAATTCAGGCAAGTGGCAACCCCATCGACGTGTATGGAGCACCTTCGCCCAACTTCATGGATTTTGACAACGATGGCGATTTGGATTTGATTTGTGGTGAGTTTTTAGACAAGCTGACCTGGTTTGAAAATACCGGAACACGAAATGAACCGGTTTATGCTGAAGGGAAATTCCTGGGAAATGAAAATGGAATAATTAAAATGGACCTTCAGATGATTGTGCCTGTTGCGGTTGACTGGGACAGAGACGGAGATGCCGATCTGATTGTTGGAGACGAAGACGGCAGGGTTGCTTTCATTGAAAATACAGGCGATGTGAAGAACCGGATGCCGGTGTTTAAATCACCGCGCTATTTTCAGCAGCAAGCCGACCTGGTAAAGTTTGGGGCACTGGCTACTCCTTTTGCCGTCGATTGGGACAATGATGGCGATTTGGATTTAATAACCGGTAACTCTGCCGGCTACATCGGGTTTATCGAAAACCTGGACGACGGAAATCATCCCAGCTGGAACAAACCGGTTTACCTGAAAGCCGAAGGAGAAACTATACGCATTTTGGCAGGAGAAAACGGTTCCATCCAGGGGCCGGCTGAACGAAAATGGGGATACACTACGTTGTCAGTAGCCGACTGGGACGGTGACGGGCTCCTGGATATAATTGCCAATTCCATCTTTGGAAAAATAGTTTGGTACAAAAATGTGGGGTCGCCAACTGCACCGGCACTTGAAAAAGCCCGGCCCATCGAGGCCGAGTTCGGGGGAAATCCGCCAAAACCTGCCTGGAACTGGTGGAACCCTGAAAAGAACCATCTGATAACACAATGGCGAACTACACCTTATGCCATCGACTGGAACAGGGACGGCCTCACCGACCTGATTATGCTGGACACTGAAGGTTACCTTAGTTTTTACGAACGGTACCTTGAGAACGGAGTCAGAAAGTTAAAACCGGGGCAACGGATTTTTTACGGGATTAACGGCTCAGTGTTCGATAGTAAAAATAATGTAGTGGATGAATCACCCGGTTTGCTCAGGCTGAATAACAGGGAAGCCGGCGGAAGCGGTCGCCGTAAATTATGTTTGGCCGACTGGGATGGCGACGGTGATTTTGACCTTATTGTAAACAGCGTAAATGCCTCGCTTTTTGAGAATGAAAAAACCGAAGATGGGAAAGTGTATTTCAGACACAGGGGAACTTTGTCTGATAAAAAAATTGCCGGGCACACCACCTCTCCAACCGTCGTGAATTGGGAGGAAGGCAAATTGCCGGAATTGCTGCTTGGTGCCGAGGACGGGCATTTTTACTATTTTTCACAAGAACCGAAAAAATGAACAAAATGATAAAAAGTGAAACCATGCCTCAACGGATGTTTATTGCACTGCCTGCGCTGGCCATGATGCTGGGTTGGGGTTTGCGCGGTCATATCGGCGGCGGCCCGTTTGGGGCAATGATTCCCGGAGCCATGGTGGCGCTGAGTATTTCCCTGCTGTTAAAACTCCCCGCTGCGGCAACGTCCATTGTAGTTGTTTTCGGGGTTTTTGGAATTGGCCTTGGTGGCGAAATGACTTACGGACAAACGCTCGGCTTTTTGCGAAATCCCGACACGGTGTGGTGGGGAACTGCCGGAACCACGCTGAAAGGAGCAGTTTGGGGATTGCTGGGGGGCACGGTTCTTTCCCTGGGATTTTTGTTCCACCGCGTACCCAAAAGAATCATCATTTCCGCGTTGTTGCTGATGCTGGCCGGATTTTTTCTCGGGTTCAAACTGGTGAATGAACCGATGTTGCTTTATTTTTCCGATCCGGCAAAACCACGTGCCGAGTCGTGGGCTGCACTATTGTTTGGAGCTGTGGCCACCATCGTTTATCTGAAATTCAAATTGAAACAGGAAGAGTTCAAATTGCTGCTGCGTTTTGCCCTTTACGGACTGGTTGGCGGCGGACTGGGATTTGGACTGGGAGGTTTCTGGATGGTTTTGGGAAGTCATCTTCCTGAGGTTATTTACAGCGACTGGTGGAAAGCTATGGAATTTACCTTTGGCCTGCTGTTGGGCGCTTCGTTGGGATGGGCGGCCTGGAAAAGCAGGAAAGAAATCCAATCCTATAATCAGGCGGATAAAATTTCTGAAAAACATTCTTTATCAATTACGGGTGAACTGGGAATTTTATTTGCTGTTGCCGTGTTCACGCACTGGCTGTGGCCCAACTTACTGGAATCCTTTGTTGATGCAGGAAGTGTGAATGATGGTCCTGGGCTTTTTGTGGTGCAGGGCATTGCCAGGGTTATGGTCAACTATGCATTCTACGGATTTATTTTCGTTCTGGTTATCATGTGGTTCCCCAGAATGGCCTGGCAAATTGGAATCACGCTTACGTTTTGTCATGCTGCCATCGATTTAATTCGCGATTTTTATCCTGATTTGAATCCCTGGGTGCCTTTCACCATGCACTTTTTTTGGGTGTTTTTCATGACTGCAGTTGTTGCCGTTTTAACCGCCATTTATTCCCGGAGAAAAAACAGTACAGTCAACCTGTTTATGCTGCTCATCTGGTCGTGCATTGCGGTTTCACTGCTTCGGTTGGCTTTTCTTTCCGGAAGTTTGTCGGTAAGCGGAATGAGTTTTCGCGAGGCAGTGTGCGGCCGTTTTTTTGTGGATATCTTTTTTATTGTTAATGCAATGGCTGTTTCCTGGTTTATATTCAATATTAAAAAGAATCAAAAATTTTTAACGGAATGAAACATATTCAATTTTTATCGTTCGTTGCTTTTTTGCCGTCTATTTCGCGTTATATATTATTATGAGTTACTTGGTTACAGGTGCACTTGCCGGGCAGTTTCACCTGAACTATCATTTATATGTTAATTTTATCGTCATCTTTTTTCTGGTGAAAAATACGGGATCTCCCCTGGTGGGTATCCATATAAGTAAATTCGCCATTTTATTATTAAATTTCCGGGGTCAAACCAAAAGATAATTTTTGATTATGAAATGTGTATTTCTAAGTCTCTTTTTAACAGTATTTTTCCTTTCGGGATTTTCGCAGCAAACAGACAACACAAAAAGCATTTCAGAAATAGATCAGATTCTTGAAAACATTTCCGAACCTGGTTTTCCCGGATTGGTTTATGAAATTCATTCCGGAGATTTGAAAAACGGTGACTGGAATGATTTGATCAATGAAAAGATTAAAACGTGTTCTCAAGAAGGTGGCGGGAAGATTATTTTAACCCGGGGAACCTATTTTTGTAATGGTCCCGTAGTTTTGCAAAACAATGTGAATCTGCATCTCGAAGAGGGTGTCCGCCTTGTTTTCGGCCAAAATCCTGAAGATTACCTGCCGGTGGTTTTTGTGCGCTGGGAAGGCACCGAAGCATTTAATTACTCTCCGTTCATTTACGCAAAGGGCGTTGAAAATATAGCCATCACCGGGAAAGGTGTAATCGACGGAAACGGTTTGGCCGAAAACAGTTTCCGGAACTGGAGAAGCCGCCAGAAAGACGATCAGAACAAACTACGCGAAATGGGGCGTACCGGTGTGCCCGTGGAAGAACGGATTTTTGGTGAAGGAAGTTTTCTAAGGCCTCAACTGATTCATCTTGTTCAGTGTGAAAATATTTTGCTGGAAGGAATTACGGTAACTGATGGCTCTTTTTGGCTGATTCAGCCTGCCTATTGCCGTAATGTAACCATCCGCAATGTTTCGGTCGAAAGCAAATTTATTAACAACGATGGCGTTGACATCGATTCTTCTGTAGATGTGTTGATTGAAAATTGCCGATTTAACACTGGCGATGATTTTGTGGCCATTAAGTCGGGCCGCGACCAGGATGGCTGGCGGGTGAACAAACCAAGCAAAAATATAGTAGTCCGCAACAGCTTTTCCGACAATTGCCTGCATGGAATTTCATTCGGCAGCGAACTCTCCGGCGGAATCGAAAATGTGTTTGTTGAAAACCTGGTTTTCAGGAAGGTCAGAAAGTACGGCCTTCAGTTTAAATCGAACAAAGACCGGGGCGGATATATCAAAAATGTCGTCATAAAAGGAATTCAGATTGACACCACACAAACTTGTATCAGTTTTACAAATCAGTACCACAGCTACAGTGGCGGCAACTATCCGTCGTTATTCGAAAATATCCATATTGAAAACCTGAACTGCAACGTGGCGCACGTAAGGGCAATTAGTATGCAGGGACTCCCCGAAATGCCCATCCGGGATGTCGAACTCAACAATATTTCGGTTAAAAATTGCAAGGAACATTCGGTCATTACCCATATTGAAAACTTAAAGTTGAACCAAATAAATATTGATTGACTATGACAAACGCAATATGCTGAATATCGGGGCTCATCCAGGCCGTTGGGCTGGGGTTGCCTTTCATTTACTATTCCTTCGGGATGATGTTTGCCTCTTTCACCGGATTTTACTTACACAACCTCCTGGCTGTCAACTTATCTCACTGAATAACTGAGCTTTGTTAAAGTAAAATCCGTTTTAACCCAAGTTGAGAAAAATGCACGAATAGCTAATTTCAAGCACATGGCTAAAACACTGATAATCAGTACAAATATTAATTATAAATAACATAAATAATTAATATATAGTGTTTTATTATTTTTAATTATGTCTGTAGTACCCGAAAAACCATTATTTATAATCATTCTAAATAAAGTGCGATTGTTTTTGTTATTGTTCTTTGAAACCATTGATAATAGTAGAAATACAAAATCTGTAGTACCCGAAAATAAACATGTGCCGGTATATAATTAATTATCAGCGATTTATAAAATATTCTTAACAACTTGGGTTAAGTCAGAATAACCACTGGCTATAATCGTGTATAAGTAATGGCGGGGGGTGTAGCGTATTCGGGCTTTTTACCTAGCATCAAGTTCATCGTATCTTGACAGGAAAGTATTTTCAACACTTCTTACACAAAAATGTCACAGGTGATTTCATCAAGGGAAGTCCGGATATTGCAGTTGTGACCTGTAGTTGCCCGAAAACTTTCCCGGACAGCCAAAAACTTATAGCCGCAAAACAAACCAAAAATCACTATATTTGCTTTATGCGTAAAAAGGATTTGGAGTATGAAAACTTCTGATACTAAAATATTAAATCGGATTAAAAGAATTGTCAAAGACAAAGAACCTTCGGCAAAAATATATCTTTATGGTTCACGTTCCCGTGGTACTGCAAAAGATGATTCCGATTGGGATTTGCTGATTTTGCTCAACAAAGACAACATTACAACAGAAACCGAAAAGGAAATTACTTATCCTCTTTATGACCTTGAATTTGATACCGGAGAGGTAATCAGCCCGATGGTTTACAGCGAAAAGGAATGGAACTCAAAATATAAAGTAACACCTTTCTATCAGAATGTAATGAAGGAGGGTAGGCTGTTATGACAGATTATACGCCGGAAGACTATGTCAAATACCGAATTGAGAGGTCAAAAGAAACCATTCAGGAAGTACAGACACACATTGAAAACAGATTTTGGAACACAGCCATAAACAGAATGTATTATGCTTGTTTTTATGCTGTTTCTGCTTTGTTGATTAAATCAGGGATTGAAGTTTCAAGTCATTCAGGAGTTCGTCAAAAGTTTGGAGAACACTTTGTTAAAACTGGTAAAATTGACAGGAATTTAGCAAAACTATTTACTGAACTTTCCGAGAAAAGACATAAAGGAGATTATAACGATTTTTACGATTATGATGAAGAAACGGTTCTTCGTTTATTTCCTGCTTCACAAATATTTATAGAGGAGATTGTGAGAGTTTTGAACAATTTGTACCCGAGGTAAATTTAAATGGATTTTACTCACACAACCTCCTGTCTGTCAGCTTATCTCACTGAATGACTGAGCTTTGTTAAAGTAAAATCCGTTTTAACCCAAAAACAACTCTTTGCCAAAATGCCACGCCATCAGGCCGGATGCAATCAGTTTCATGAGTGTGCCCAAAAGGAAGCCCATGAACGATCCAAAACCGGATTTCAGGGCTGAGCCTGAATCTTTGCCCGCGACAAGTTCTCCGGCAATGGCACCAAGAAACGGACCGATAATAATTCCGAAGGGCGGGAAAAAGAACAAACCAATGACGAGCCCGATGATGCTGCCCCAAATTCCCTGTTTGCTGCCACCATACCGCTTGGTTCCCCAAACCGGAATAAAATAATCGGCTACGGTAACTACAGCAGCCTCAATGAGCCAGATAATTAAAAAGCGGGTTTCGAACTGGTATTTTTCAGTAAAATGAAGTAGCAGTAACCCAATGTAACTCAGTGGCGGACCGGGCAAAACAGGTAAAACGCCTCCTGAAATCCCGCCTATAATAAACAGCGCGCCCAAAACAATTAACAGATAATCCATTTAAATTTCTATTTTTGCCGCTAAAATAGTGAGAGTTTTGAAATGATGTGCATATTGGCCAACTTCTTCATTTCGTAAATACCGTCAAAAGCATGTGGTTTACAATTTAATGTTAAATGTTTGTGGAAAAATTTGCACTACAACTTGATTATTTATTAAAAAAGTACTTTCTTTGCAAGCCGTTAAAATAACGTGTTTGTTTGTACATCAAGAAATTATATAAAAATGTCACGAGTTTGTCAGATAACAGGTAAAAGAGCAATGGTGGGCAACACAGTTTCCCACTCGAAACGCAGGGTTAAAAGGAAGTTTAATGTTAACCTGTTTAAAAAGAAATTTTACTATCCTGAAGAAAATCGTTGGATTGAACTAACAGTTTCGGCTGCAGGAATCCGCACAATTAATAAAAAAGGTGTAAAAGCCGCACTTCGGGAAGCACAGGAAAAAGGTTTTATTGAAAAAATTTAAAGACTTTGGGAAATGGCAAAAAAAGGTAAAGGCAACAGGATTCAGGTTATATTGGAGTGCACCGAGCATAAAAACAGCGGTATGCCGGGAACCTCACGTTACATTACAACCAAAAACAGGAAAAATACTACCGAAAGGCTCGAGTTGAAAAAGTATAATCCTGTATTGAAAAAAGTTACAGTTCATAAAGAAATAAAATAGTAATAAGTTATGGCAAAGAAAGCGGTTGCAACATTACAGAAAGGTGCCGGTAAAGGCCATTCAAAAGTGATTAAAATGATTAAATCACCCGAAACCGGCGGATACATGTTTAAAGAAGAAGTTATTACCAACGACGAGGTAAAAGATTATTTTAAAAAATAGTGTAACAGGTTTTTACACACAAAAAAAGCTTTCATCAACTGGTGGAAGCTTTTTTTTATTCTGATGCCTCACTCCCCCAAAAAAGAAATATTTACTATTTTTAGCCCTTTCAAATAAAACAATCATGGGAATATTCGGAAGTTTTACCAGGAATAAAAAAGAAAACCTCGATAAAGGCCTTTCAAAAACCAAGGAAAGCGTTTTTAAAAAACTCGGACGTGCTGTCGTAGGAAAATCAAAAGTGGACGATGAGGTACTCGATAACCTTGAAGAAGTATTGATTACCTCGGATGTGGGCGTTGATACCACCCTGAAAATTATTGAACGGATTGAAGCGCGTGTTGCCCGCGATAAATACATGGGCATTGATGAGTTGAACTCCATTTTAAAGGAAGAAATTGCTGCCTTGCTCGATGAGAACAATTCCGGAGATGTGTCGGATTTTGATATTCCTGAAACTGAAAAACCTTATGTGATTATGGTTGTGGGCGTAAACGGGGTAGGTAAAACCACAACCATTGGCAAATTGGCTTACCAGTTCAAACAAGCCGGTAAATCAGTTGTTCTCGGAGCTTCCGATACCTTCAGGGCTGCCGCCATTGAGCAGCTCGAAATTTGGGCGCAACGCGTTGATGTTCCCCTTGTGAAACAAAAAATGGGCTCCGACCCCGCGTCAGTTGCCTTCGATGCGGTTTCCTCAGCCAAATCAAAAAATGCTGATGTTGTGATTATCGATACTGCCGGTCGTCTGCATAACAAAGTGAACCTGATGAATGAGCTGTCAAAAATTAAAAAAGTGATGGCTCGCATTGTTCCCGGTGCGCCACATGAAGTGCTGCTGATCCTCGACGGCTCAACCGGGCAGAATGCTTTTGAGCAGGCCAAACAATTTACCAAAGCTACCGAAGTTACCGCACTGGCGCTTACCAAACTCGACGGTACGGCCAAAGGTGGTGTGGTTATCGGAATTTCAGATCAGTTTAAAATCCCTGTAAAATACATCGGGATTGGTGAGAAAATGGAACACCTGCAGATTTTCAGAAGAAGGGAATTTGTTGAATCGCTTTTCTCAGAAGATTGATTCAGAATTTTTTATGCAAACCCCCATTTTTTGCACTTATTTTTGAGATGTTGAATCTGGCCTGGCCTGTTCTCTTTCTTCCTCACCGGTATTTTGTGCGCTGTCTTCCTGTTCTTCTAAAAATGGTTGGGCCATGTCGAAAACAGGCAGTTGATTGGTTAGCCCTGTAAGGTTTACAACAGCTGCAATTACCAGTTTCTCGTCTGGATAAACCAGAATTGCAGCAGTGCCCCCGGTAACTGTTCCGCTTTTGCCATAAATGGTACGGCCGCTGGTGTCGGTCATCAACATCCAGCCGTTGGTCATTTGCGAGGGAATATTGTTGTAAAGTGGAATTGATTCAAAAAAATTATCGTCAATAATTTCTGTAAAATAGTCGGAAAAGAGCATTGCATTGCCAAACTTCACAAGGTCCTCGGCATTGGAGAGGATTCCCTGCGAGGGCGCACGAAAATGTAAATCTTTGGAAGTGGCGTTAACAACCTGCGAAATATAGTTGTGGTCGTAAAAACTGGTGCGGCCTTTTATGGTAGCAAACAGATTGTCAACCAAGGTGTTTGAAAGATTTAGTGTGTCGGTAACATACGCTTTCAAAAGATTGTGGAATCTTTTGCCGGAAACCTTTTCCATGGCGGCTCCCAGCAGGTTGTAGTTGAACATGTTGGGCGTTTGGTACCATCCGGGTTTGGCAGCAAGTGAGTCGTTGCTGAATAATTCAATCCCTCTTTGCAGGCTCAGGTTAAAGGCCGTTTGCTCGCGCTCGTTAATGGTGGGCGCTCGCAATCCCGATGTTTGCTGAACAAGGTGATGCAAAGGAAGCGGGTATTGTTTTTCGGGAAAAGCGGGGTAGTAATTTTGAATGGTGGAATCGGGATGCAGCAAGCCCTCTTTTACCATGCGGTAAAAAATCAGATTGGTAAACAGCTCGGAAAGTTCACCAATTCTGAATTTGGTATTCCGGGTAACGGGTACCTCAAGGTCTTTCGAGGCCAGTCCCATTCCTTCGGAGTATATAATTTCACCCTCTTTGGCAATGGCAAATGTCCCTCCCGGTACAAAATTCGTTCTTAAAAAGAAAACAAGTTTTTCCCGGGCTGCTTCAATTTCGTCGATGTAATTTCGGTTATAATGAATGTCATCGTTGTTTTTTTTGCACTGAGTGGAACTAAACAGAATGACAAGCAGAAATAGCAGTTTAGATAATTTTTTTACGCTCATTATTTTTTATTTTTTCGGTTGCTGAAATTTTCGCAAAAATAAATATTTCGGGAAATCAGAAATCTTAAAAAAGTTAAAATTTCTTGTTAACCTGAGATTCCTTTCAAACGGCAACGCTGGTTTCTTCATTTTCCGAACGTGCAATGGTTACCGCCCCGCAGCTGTCGCTCCAAACATTGACTGAAGTGCGCAGCATATCGAGGATTCGATCCACTGCCAGGATCAGGCCGATGCCTTCAAGCGGAAGCCCGACTGCCGACAAAACCACGGTAATCATTACCAGCCCGGCCATTGGAATTCCGGCTGCACCTATTGATGCCAGCAGTGCAGTAATAACCACCAGTATTTGTTGCCCGAAAGTTAAATCGACACCATAAGCCTGGGCGATGAACATAGCTGCCACACATTCATAAAGGGCCGTTCCGTCCATGTTGATGGTGGCTCCAAGGGGTAAAGTGAAACTTGTAACTTTATTGGAAACGCCGCTGTTGTGTTCCAGCGCATCCATTGTTAACGGAAGCGTGGCACTTGACGAAGAGGTTGAAAATGCGGTGAGCAGCGGTGTTGCCATATTTTTTAAATGCCTGAACGGACGTGCTTTGCCAACCACGCGCACGATTACGGGAAGCGTAACAAATGCATGAAACAGCAATGCAGCAACCACGCAGAGGCTGTAAATGGCCAGGCTGCCGGCAACGCTGGCCAAATCTTCGGAGTTGCGTGCCACTTCGGCCGAAACAATTCCGAAAATTCCAAGCGGGGTAAAACGGATGATGAATAGGGTTAGTTTCATCATCACTTCAAACATGGCATCGAAAAACGTGGAGAGCGATTCTTTGTATTTCTTTCCAACCTGTGTTATGAAATAACCAAAAAGAATGGCAAAAAAGATAACAGGAAGGATTTCGCCGCGAGCCATCGCATCGATTACATTGTCGGGAATCAGCCTGTAAAAAATATCTCTGACCGAACCGGCATGCTCTTCCAGTCCTTCTACTGATTTGGATAATCCCAAATCGACACCCACACCGGGTTTAACCAGATTCACCACTGTTAATCCTGTAACAATGGCCAAAGTGCTGGTTGATAAATAGTAGAAAAGTGTTTTAATGCCGAGTCTTCCTATGTTTTTTCCGCCTCCAATGCTGGAAACACCACTAATAATGGAGCTGAAAACCAGTGGGATAATTATCATCTTTAAGGCACGCAGAAAAATATAGCCCACCCATGAAACATATTGTACTCCCTGGGGAACATAATATCCGAATAAAACTGCTAAAACGAGGGCGATTAGAATTTGCCAGTGAAGTTTGATCTTAACTATTTTCACACCAGTAGGTTTTACAGATTTTTTTGAGGGTTGCTAAATTAGCTTTTTTAACAGATTTGGCAAATTCTGGCCCACATTTACTTTTGCCATGGAATTTTCCCGGCTTCGCGAATGTGTTGCGACAAGCGGTACCTCAGCTCTGAAAATTTTTCGGATGACGGCAGCAAGGGTATTTGTTCCCTGGAATCCGTATCCAGATTGAATAGTTGGAAAGGCTCAAAAGGTGTATTCTGAACCAGTTTATACTGTCCTTGTCTGACGGCATAGTAACACAGGCCTCCATAATTTCCGCCCTCTCTCCGCATGAAATAAACCACACGGTTGTCGGTTACCTGCGAATTTCCCATTAATGTGCGGTAAAGGCTTATGCCGTCTGTTTCATGGTTGATTTCGCTTCCTGTAATTTCACAAAGGGTCGGAAAAATGTCCATGGTCAGTCCCAGGTTTTCGGTTTTCGTTCCCGGTTTGATGCCATCTTTCCAAACAAAGCAGGTGGGCACTTTAATGCCTCCTTCGTACATATCCTGTTTGCCGCCCCTCAAGTTTCCGTTTGAAGCTCCGCTGGGGAGGTGCCCTCCGTTATCGGACGTGAAAATAATGAGTGTATTTTTCATAAGTTTGAACTCATTGAGGGCTTTCACTACCCGGCCGATTCCATCATCGAGATGTTCAACAAAAGCTACATTTTTAGCCCGCAGATCAGAAAGTTCAGGTTCGCGGTCCTTAACCTTTTCAAGCCACTCTTCGGGGGGCTGAATGGGGAAATGCGGGGCGTTGTAGGCCAAGTATATAAAAAAGGGGGTATTGTTGCTTTGTTGTAATTTGATGTAATCGATGGCCCAGTCGGAAAAGAGATCGGTGGCGTGGCCTTCCGGTTCAATCTCTTTTTCGTTCATGCGCATATAATTTATGCCGTGCCTGAGGTGGGTTTCATAATCGTCCATCATATCACCCAGGAAACCATGAAAAAAATCGAATCCCCGCTCGTTGGGCAGGTTAGGCGATTCCAGTCCCAGGTGCCATTTGCCCACCATTGCTGTCCGGTAACCGGCTTTTTTCATCATTTGCGGAAGGGTGGGGAGGTTTTCGTTAAAATATCCCCAACTGTTATTTTCATGTGTCCTGATTACTCCCGGCACTCCTGCCAAATCAGGATACCGTCCGGTCAGCAGGCTGGCCCTGGTGGGAGAGCAAACTGTGGAATTGGCGTAAAAGTTGGTGAACGTCATACCGTTTTTAAACAGCTTATCAATATGCGGTGTATAAATATCTTCGCCACCGTTTACTGATAAGTCGCCGTATCCCAGGTCATCAACCATAATTAAAACGATATTGGGTTGCGGTGTGCTTTTTCCCGACAAAGGGGGATTGCTGTACCCCAATGAAAAAGAGCTTATACAGGTTAAGAGCAACAAAATTTTAAAAGTATTCAGCATAATTTAATGGTTCGATTTTCTCCCCTAAAATTAAATAAAATGTCGCTGAAAGGGATACTTTTTGAAATAAATTAGCTGATTTTTTTTCTGCAGGTAAAGTTGGAAATGTTTTGTTTTGCGATTCTTGTTTATTTGTTGGCTTGGTTTTTTACCGATTGTTGGCAAGGCGCATGTTGGCTATATTTCCAGCGGACAGGTCACGTTATAAACCGGCCAGTCTCCCGTCCATATCCGGTTTGTTTTCAGTTTTTAGCGGGAATTTAACCGGTGCATTGTCGCGGGTAGAGCGGTAAATGGCTGTGAAAAGTTCCACGGTTTTGCGACCATCTTCGCCGGTTACCATCGGCTGAGTGTTCGTTTCAATGGCCTGCAAAAAATCTTCAATCTGCTTCTCCATATAAAAAACTGTCGGGTCGATGGAATTAAAAAGATCGGAGTCTTCTTTCACCCATTTTTCAAGCTGATCTTCTTCTCCCGGCACTGTCCACAAATCATTTACCGGAGGTTCCAAAACATTCGACATACCTGCCACGAACATGGCCCCGCCGTCGGTCTGAACGCCAACTGATGCCCCGTTTTCGCCATGCACCTGTACTTTTCCGTAAATTCCGGGTTTTTGCGAATTACTGACAATAATGTTTCCGATGCCGCCATTTTTGAACATTACAATTGCCACCGCTGTGTCTTCCACTTCAATGTATGGGTGGTTCAGGTTTTTCCACAATCCGTAAACTTCATCGATTTCGCCCATGTACCAAAGCAGAATATCTAATTGATGGGGCGCCTGGTTTACCAGCACTCCGCCGCCTTCCATTTTCCAGGTGCCGCGCCAGGCATCGGCATCGTAGTAGCTCTTATCGCGCCAGCCCAGCATGTTGATGGTACCGAATACCGGTTTGCCAATTTTACCGGCATCGATGGCATTTTTTACACGCAACACCGGGGCGTACCACCTCCGCTGACTTATGACCCCGAGTTTCACGCCTGCCGCATTACAGGCATTTATCATCGCGTCGCAGTCTTCGAGTGTTGATGCCAGCGGTTTTTCAACCAGTACATGCGCACCGGCTTTTGCGGCTTCAATTGTTGGTTCGCGGTGAAACGGGTGCGGGGTGCAAACAATTGCCAAATCGACCGAAGCTTTTTTGATCATTTCAGAAATTGATACAAAAGCTGTTGTATTGTATTGCTCAGCAAATTTTTGGGCTGTTTCGGTTGTGCGGCTCCAAACAGCTGTTAGATTTGCATTTGGCCGGTTTTTTATGGCTTTGGCGTGCAGGTGGGCCACTTTTCCGCAGCCCAAAATGGCGATATTGAATTTTGGTTTCATTGGAATGAATTTCTGGTTTTAATTAATTCAACCAAAATAGTCAATTTCACCGGGAAGTAAAAAAGGACTGGGTATTTATGAATTTTTTCCGGATTAAATTTCAACTATACTTTCAATATTTTCATCTGAATCCGGAACAACCATTTTGTCCGATTCAGCACGAACTTTTTCGAAGTTGAGTTTTTTGCGGGCTGCTTTTCAACCATGCCGATCACAAAACGGAGGGCAATTTTTTCGGCAAACTCGGGTATGTAAGGGATGTCGATTTTTTCGTTGGCTGCCTTCGAAAGCCGCCTCACCAGTCGTTTGGCTTCTTTGTCGTTAATTCCGCGATCGATACTTCGTATCAAATCGTAAAATTCATTAGGCAGATTGTCATACAGGAATGTATCAATTTTTCCATCTTTTATAAAATTGAATTTTCTTCAATTTAGTGAATCAGGAGCTGAAAGACAAGAAGTAACCCCAATAAAAATACTAAAATGTATTTTTATTTAGGCTAATCGAGAAATCCCACAAGGAAATTTTTTACACATTCTCCAATAACATTCAGATTATAACCGCCTTCCTGGCAAATCAAGGTGGGCAACCCAAGTGATTTGAACTGCCTTCCGATTTGGGTGTAGTCTTCAGTTTTCAAGCTGAAACTGCCTATGGGGTCGGTTTCATGGGTATCGAACCCTGCAGAAATGATGAGGTAGGCAGGATTGAAATTTTGAATTTGATCCAGGATTCGTTCCAGCGCCTGGATGTATTCTTTAAGCTGTGTCCCGGCAGGTAAAGGTTCGTTATGGTTGGTGCCAATGGCCTGACCTTTTCCTTTTTCTTCGGGATAGCCCCAGAAATAGGGATACTCAAATTCGGGATTACCATGAATGGATGAGGTGAACACCGATTTTATTTCATCGAAAAATTCCTGTGTTCCGTTGCCGTGATGATAGTCGATATCCACAATGGCAACTTTGCCTGAAGGAAGCAGGTATTCGGCAGCGGTAGCAGCGTTGTTAAAATAGCAATAACCGCCAAAAACACGCGGGCCGGCATGATGCCCCGATGGGCGGCATAAAGCATAAACAGCATGCTCTTTGCCTTCGCGCAGAAGTTGAGCGCCGGTTAAAGCAGTTTCTGCCGAAGCGCGTGCCACCTCGTAAGTTCTTTTTTTGATGGGGGTAACTGCATCGGTACACCAAATCCCGCCCCAAAGCGGCGAATCAGCCTTTTTTTTAAGATGTGCCCCCTCGCCCGGAAACAGATCCGGATAAAATTCTTCCTTGTCGTCTTTCAGCGATTGGGAGGTGTTGTAAATATAGTCGTGGTAGGGGTGCAATTTCGCGATTAACCTCTCGGGAAACGTTTGCGCGGTGATAAATTCAAACCGTTCATCAGTACGCAAAGCTTTTTTTATTTCTTCAACCCGCTGCGGAGTGTCTTTTACTTCGTAGGCCTCTGGCCCGAGCTGATATTTCCAATACGGATTGTGCAGGCTGTCGTTGTATTTTTCAATTACTTTCATTCGAAGTCAGTTATTTTTTTGATGAAGAAAGAATTTCTCGTTTCGAAATTTTATTTGTGCCTTTTTTTCTGAATTGTTTTTCCTTTGTTCAGCAGTTCTATTACACGTTCGTGCGGGATTGGCGGGCACCACCGCTGTTCGCGTCCGCTCATTCCGCTGGAACAGAAAATGGCATTGATTACTGCTTCTTCTGTTGCTTCCATAACGGCTTCGTACACCGGATTAATATACACGTCGGAAATACTTTTTAGCGTGATAAACCGGCTGTTGTCGCTTGCCTGCCGGGGTTTTCGGTTACTTGTGCTGAACGCGATAATAATTTCACCACTGGTTGATGCGGCATACGAACCGGTTCGGCCAAGCCCGAGCGCTGCCCGTTTGGAAATCCGGTTAAGCTGGCTGCTGATGAGCGGAATATCAGTGGCAATCACCACAATCACTGATCCGTCGGATGAAACCCTGCGCCCCTGCTGTTCGAACTCCATGTCGAGCTGCCGGCCAATAACGCCCCCGTCGATAGTTAAATTGCGCATTTTACCAAAATTGGAAAGCACCAGTACGCCAACCGTATAGGTCTTTCCTTCCGGAAAATCCAAAATACGCGATGCAGTTCCGATGCCGCCTGCAAAATCGAAACTTGTCATGCCTGTTCCGGCACCAACCGAACCCTGTACAACTGCCCCTGGAGTGGCCGCTTCAATGGCCCTGACAACATCCTGCGATGAACAGTTTCCTACACGCACATCGTTCAGGAAGGAGTCGTCAGCTTCTCCAACTACCGGCAAAACTACATCGGTTTCTGTACCGAGCTTTGGGTATTTTTTTATCATGTGGTTGATGACTCCCGCATGGACACGACCAACAGAGTGCGAATTGGTGAGGAGCACAGGTGTTTCGAGCCAGCCGGTTTCCAACACCTGCGTGAGGCCGGCCATTTCGCCCACTCCGTTCAGGATAAAACCACCGGAAGCCAGCCGGTTGGCATAGGTTTGTCCGGCCGGCATTATTGCCGTAACTCCTGTCCGTACAACTCCGGTTTCGGTTCCCGAAGGAATTTGAATATTATCTTCTATTCGCGAAAAATGACCCACACGAACGCCTTTAACATCGGTAATGGCATTTTGCACACCCGATCGCATCCGGCCTATCTGAATGCCCAGTTCGCGGGCTGTTGGGCGCGATGTGTCTGTTTCCAGATCCTCTTTTTTCAATTGTCTGGGGCTTCTCAGCGGGATACCATAACGACGTGCCGCAGAGCGAATGATCAACCGCATAACATCCCGAAACCCGAGGCCACGCGAACTGGCTGCCTTCATGAGCGAAGCATCGGGATGAAGGCTGGGCAGCGGGTTGAGTTCGATAAAATAGGGTTCTCCGCTGGTATGCAACCGGATGTCAACCCTGCCCATGTCGGGGCACGACATGATATCGAAAACCTGGCGGGCCATGTTTATCACTGCCTTTTCTTCGAGGTGACTGATATGCGCCGGGCAAACAACTTTTACCGATTTGGCAGCTTCGCCACCCTGTTTCATATCGTAATCGTAGATGTTGTATTTTCCGCCGATTTTTTCCAGGTCGAAAGTGTGTTCCACGATATCGAGCAATTTCCCCGGGAAGCTTTCAATAAACGGAACGCTCAGTTCCCGTCCTTCAATAAATTCTTCAACAACCAAACCGGCAGGATAATGGTTTAGCAGATTGTTGATTCGTTTGGCTGCCTGTTCCGCATTCTCAACCACCGAGTCTTGTTGTATTCCTTTGCTCGAGCCTTCAGAGTTGGGTTTTATAATGAGCGGATAGCGTAAATCAGCAGGAATATTTCGCTCTTTTTCTGTAATCAGCACACCTTTGGGAACGTTTATTCCCCGCGATGCCAGCACCGTTTTTGCAAGATGTTTGTCGAGGTTGAGGTGGAGCAGCGAAGCATTTCCACCCGTAAACGGAATCCCCATTTGTTCGTACAACCCGGGATAAAAAGCTTCCCGCGAACTGCCGATGGTTCCTTCGGCCAGGTTAAAAACCAGGTCGGGTTCGCTTTCAATGAGATGTTCCACTACGGCGTTTGGTTTGCCCGAAACCTCCACCACCGTAACGGTGTGTTGAAGGCTTCCAATGGTATTGGATATGCGTTTAATGTCTTCCTCCGTAAGGAGTTCGGCAGTTGCTTCGGTGTCGTCGGTGCGGAGATTGTATGCAATTGTAATTCTCATAAACAGGCCTCCTGATTAATTTTTATGGTTATTTATTTAAAGCATATTGCTTCTGTACTGAGCCTGTTTAAAATTACGACTTTTTTTGAATAGGATTAGATTTAGCTAATGCTTTCAGCCATATCTGAAACAGTTCCAGCGGATTTTCTTCATCTTTTTTCAGCAGCGGAAACATTTCGGCATGTTGCAACCCGGAGCAGGCAGTCATCCACTGTACATCGCCGTTGCCGTACCTTCCTGCTGCCCCGTGGGAATCGGAATGATCAACAAATCCATTCAAAACAACAGTTACGGTTTCGAATTTTTGAGTTTTACGGATTGTTAAGATAACAATTTTTCTTTTAAAGCCCTGGCGGTGTAGGATTTTTCCTGATTAACCAGGTATTCCGGAGTGCCTGCAAATACAAGCTCACCACCTTTGTCACCACCTTCGGGACCGAGGTCGATAACCCAGTCGGCTGATTTTATAATTTCGAGGTTGTGTTCAATAATGACAATCGAATGTCCTCTTGAAATTAAAGCACTGAATGAATCGAGCAGTTTTCGGATGTCATGGAAATGCAGGCCGGTTGTGGGTTCATCAAAAATGAAAAGGGTGGGGGTATCTTTTTCGTGCGCCAAAAAGGAGGCCAGTTTCACACGCTGGCTTTCACCCCCGGAAAGCGTGCTCGACGATTGTCCGAGTTTTATGTAACCCAGGCCGACATCCTGCAATGGTTTCAGTCGTTTGGTAATTTTCTTTTCGGTTGATGATTTTCCTTTTTCAAACAGTTCCACTGCCTGGTTTACGGTAAGGTTCAAAATATCGTCGATGTTGTTTCCCTTGTATTGAACATCCAGAATTTCTTCTTTAAAACGTTTACCGCCGCAACTTTCGCAAACCAAATACACATCGGCCAGAAACTGCATTTCCACTTTAATGGTTCCCTCGCCCTGGCATTCGTCGCATCGTCCCCCATCCACGTTAAATGAAAAGTGCGACGGTTTCAGTCCCTGAATTTTGGCAGCCTGCTGACTGGAATAAAGTTTACGGATTTCGTCGTACGCTTTCAGGTAAGTTACCGGGTTGGAACGAGATGATTTTCCTATCGGATTTTGATCGATAAATTGGATGGACGAAAGCATTTTGAAATCGCCTTTAACGGCATCGTGTTGGCCGGTTCGTTCGCCGTAGCCGCCAAGGATTTTGGTGAGAGCAGGGAACAGGATTTTTGAGACCAGCGACGATTTGCCTGAGCCGCTTACGCCGGTGACCACGGTGAGCGTATTCAGCGGAAACCTGACATTCACGTTTTTCAGGTTATTTTCCCTGGCACCGAGAATTTCGATGAAATTGCTCCACTTGCGCCGCTGTTTTGGGATTTCAATTTTTTCAACTCCGGTCAGGTATTTGGTGGTTAGGCTTTCCGGTTTTTTCTTCAGTTCCTCATGTGTCCCCTGAAAAACCACTTCGCCGCCATGCTGGCCTGCAAAAGGTCCGATGTCAATTATCTGGTCGGCTGCGCGGATAATCTCTTCATCGTGTTCTACCACAAAAACGGTATTGCCGATTTTTTGCAGCCTCTTTAAAACTTTAATTAACCGCTGCGTATCGCGTGAGTGCAAACCGATACTGGGTTCATCCAAAATGTAAAGCGAACCCACCAGGCTGCTGCCCAGCGAGGTGGCCAGGTTAATACGTTGCGATTCACCGCCTGAAAGAGACGACGACAAACGGTTTAAGGTGAGGTAGCCCAATCCCACATCGCACAGAAATGTCAGCCGGCTGTTGATTTCAATGAGGATGCGTTTGGCTATGGCCTGATCGTGCTCATCCAGTCGAAGTTCATTGAAAAATGTGCGTAACTCCGACACCGGCATGAGTACGAGTTCCTGTATTGATTTTTCGGCCACTTTCACGTAACCGGCTTCTTTTTTCAGGCGGGAGCCGTTACACTCGGGGCAGGTGGTTTTGCCGCGGTAGCGCGATAGCATGACCCGGTATTGAATTTTGTAGGTTTTTTCTTCAAGGTACTTGAAAAACCGGTTTAATCCTTTGAAATAGCGGTTGCCGGTCCAGAGTAATTTTCGCTGCTCTTCTGTGAGTTCATAATAGGGTTTGTGGATAGGGAAGTTGAATTTTTCGGCAGAATAAATTAGCTGCTTTTTCCATTCGCCCATTTTTTCACCGCGCCAGCAGGCAATGGCATCCTGGTAAATGGACAGCGACTTGTTGGGGATGACCAAGTCTTCATCGATACCGATAACTTTTCCGTAGCCCTCGCAGGTAGGGCAGGCACCAACCGGGTTGTTGAAACTGAAAAGATGAACAGAAGGTTCTTCGAATTTCATCCCGTCGGTTTCAAAAAGATTGGAAAATTTACGGGAGTCACTTACCTTTTTATTTTCAAAAACTTTTACAATGCACTCACCCAGTCCTTCATAAAAAGCAGTTTGAACCGAATCGGCCACCCGGCTTTGCGTATCTTCATCATCAGCCACTGCCACGCGGTCGATTACCACATTGCAGTTTCCTTTACAAAAATTTTCCTCTCCAGCCTTCACCAGCTCATCAATCCGCTTAATTTCATCATTTACCTCGAGGCGCGAAAACCCCTGTTGCATAAGCAACTCAGCTTCTTTTAGCAGGGGCCGGCCCTTTTGGGTTTTCAGCGGCGAAAGAATCATAAACCGCGTTCCTTCAGGATGGGAAAAAATATAATCCACCACATCGGTCACACTGTGTCTTTTCACTTCTTTTCCTGAAACCGGCGAAATGGTTCTTCCCACCCGGGCATACAATAATTTGAGATAGTCGTAAATTTCAGTTGATGTTCCAACAGTAGAACGCGGGTTGCGGGTGTTTACCTTTTGCTCGATGGCAATGGCCGGTGGAATTCCTTTTATAAAATCTACTTCCGGTTTGTTGATGCGCCCTAAAAATTGGCGTGCATAGGAAGAAAGACTTTCCACATAACGTCGCTGGCCCTCGGCAAACAGGGTGTCGAAAGCCAGGGATGATTTGCCCGACCCGGACACACCGGTGACAACAATAAACTTATTCAGTGGAATAGTTAAGCTGATATTCTTTAAATTATGAACCCTTGCTTTTTTTATTTCAATGGACTGTGTCCTTCTGTTTTTTAACATATTGGAATTGAAAATTCAATAAAATTGGTTGAAAAACTTGTATATCTCCGTAAAATGTTTCATTTTTACCCGTGCAAAATTACAAAATAGTTTTACTCTAACTTAAAAGAATACGCCTATCGATAAACTTTACTTTTTTATTTAAAATAAATAGAAGGTAATGTTCAGAACAAATGCACTGAACGACAATGAGCTCGTTCAACGGTTTATCGAAGGTGATCAAAATTCACTCGAAATTTTAATTCACCGCCATAAAAGCAGGGTTTATTCGTATATCCTGCTGATTGTGAAAAATCAGGAACTGGCAGAAGATGTGTTCCAGGAAACCTTTATAAAAGTAATTCGTTCGCTGAAACGTGGAAAATATGTGGAGAACGGAAAGTTTGTTTCCTGGGTGTTGCGGATTGCTCACAATTTGATAATCGATCATTTCAGAAAAGAAAAACTTCAGGGAACAGTTTCCAACGACAGTATGGAAGCTGATATTTTCAATTCACAAAAATTTTCGGAAGACACCATCGAAGATCAGATTGTAACTAACCAGATACTGAGCGAGGTTAAATATCTGATAAAAGAACTTCCTGAAGATCAGCAGCAGGTTATTTACATGCGGCATTATCAGGGACTGAGTTTTAAGGAAATTGCCGACCAGACGGGAGTGAGTATCAATACCGCATTGGGACGAATGCGCTATGCCCTGATTAATCTTCGGAAATTGATACGTGAAAAAAATCTGAGCCTCACAAGGTTTTAACTTTTGTTAACACAATATTGGCAGATGCAGGGCGTTCTAAAACAAATAATTATTTAGAATGCCTATGAAAAATAGTTCTACTTTTTTTTATGTTGTTAAAAGTTTTTTCAATAATTCTGATAATACAGAATTTTACGATGAAATGAATTTATCAGAAATGGAAAATACAGGGTTAGAACCCTCGGAAAATTCCATAAAAACGATTTTGGATTTTGCCCACGCTTACGATGTGGTGGAAACAGAAACCACCGGGCAAATAGAGATGAATTACAATTAGAAAAGAAGGCGCTGAGTTCAGCGTCTTCTTTGTACTTCCACCTGCTTGCTAAATATAACAATTCTTTTTTTTAGCTTAATTATAAAAAAAAGACAATCCGGATATTGCTTTTTATGAAATTTTGATGTACCTTTATGATATCAATTTAATATCAAAATAATTAAATTTTAATGTCATGGAAAAAGATTATAAAGGGTTGTCAGGTTACCTGTTCGTTTTCATTGAGCTGATAATTTTAGCATTCATTGCATTTGGTTTTATGAGGGGGATGGTGCTTCCATCAGTAATTTTGACTGTTTTGTTCTTTTTTATTGCACCGGGCTTTACGGTGGTCGATCCCAACCAGAGTTGTGTAATGGTTTTGTTTGGGGCTTACAAAGGGACAATTAAAGCCAATGGTTTTTACTGGGTGAATCCGTTTTTCGTGCGGAAAAAAATTTCCCTGCGTGCCCGCAATTTCGACAGCGATCCCATAAAAGTGAACGACAAGCTGGGAAATCCGATTATGATTGGTGTCGTGCTGGTTTGGAAAGTGGAAAACACTTACAAAGCTGCTTTCGGCGTTGATGAATACGAGCATTTTGTAGTGGTGCAGAGCGAAGCCGCATTGCGAAAACTGGCCGGCATGTATCCGTACGACAATTTTGAAGATGAAGAAGCGGAGCTTACTTTGCGTGAGAGCACCGAAGAAGTGAACGAAAGGCTTGAGGCTGAAATCAGGGAGCGACTTGAAATAGCAGGAATTTATGTCATCGAGGCCCGCATCAATTACATCGCTTATGCGCAGGAGATTGCCCAGGCAATGTTGAAACGTCAGCAGGCCACGGCCATTGTTGCTGCCCGCTTCAAAATTGTAGAAGGCGCGGTAAGCATGGTTGAAATGGCGTTGGATGAATTGAACAAGAAAGAAATTGTTGACTTTGATGAGGAGAAAAAAGCTACAATGGTCAGTAATTTGATGGTTGTTCTTTGCGGCGATAAGGATGTTTCTCCGGTTGTAAATGCAGGCTCTCTTTATCAGTAGTTACCGGAAAATCAAGCCATTTTAAAAGAACAGGGACGAATAAAAAGGAGGATTTAATGGCAAAGAAAAAAACATTTGTATTACGAGTTGATCCGGAGATGATGAAAGCTGTGGAAAAATGGGCAGCCGATGATTTCAGGAGTATAAACGGTCAGTTGGAGTGGATTATTCACAATGCACTGAAAGATGCAAAGCGCCTGAACAAAAAATCAAAAAAAGAGCCTGACCAGTAATTTTCAACACTTTTAATCTACTAATTAATCAAAATCAATTAACTATTTAAGCCATGAATAAATTGAAGTACACTTGCCCCAAATGCGGCAATAAGAAAGCAGATGTCGATAAAATCCGGACAACCGGCGCAGGTTTTACCCGTTATTTTAATATTCAAAACCGCCGGTTTACGGTGGTTTCATGTTCCCGGTGCGGTTATACCGAATTTTACAGGGAAGACAAAGCAGGCGGGGCCAGCAATGTGCTCGATTTTTTGACCAATTAATTCCTTTCTATTTGTTTAAGAAACTGAGCCTTAGGCAAAGGTTGAAATTTACAATGGTTAATGCTGATAGACACTTGAAAAGTCTTAAAGAGAGAAACAATTTAAGACTCAATTCAATTGCTTATCGGTATAACAAGCAGAAAGATAAAAAGTAATTCTTGTTGCATTCAAATCGAACCTGAAATGAATAGTTTAGTTCTGGCGCTTCTGGCTTTTGTGGGTTATATTATTGCCTACCGGTTTTACGGCAAGTACCTCGGGAAAAAGTTTTTCAGCATTGGTAAAAAACAGAAAATGCCATCGCATGAGTTTAACGATGGCGTTGACTTTGTTCCTTCCAAGAAGAATATCATTTTCGGACATCATTTTACGACAATTGCCGGACTTGGTCCAATTGTGGGGCCTGCTATCGGTATAATCTGGGGCTGGCTGCCTGCATTTTTGTGGGTGTTTTTCGGTTCCATTTTTATGGGTGGGATGCACGATTTTTCTACCATGTTCATTTCGGGCCGGAACAAAGGAAAAACCATCGGTGATTTAACCGGAGATCTGGTTAACCCGGGAACCCGATATGTTTTTCAGTTTATTATGCAACTATTGCTTTTGATTGTGCTGGCGGTTTTTGCCATGATTGTTGGCGTTTTGTTTGTGCAGTATCCCGAAGTGGTGTTGCCGGTGTGGTTTCAGATTCCGGTAGCCGTTTGGCTGGGCTGGAAAATCAGGCAGGGGAAAAGTGATTTGCTCTATTCAATTATTGCTGTCATTCTGCTCTACATTTCTGTTCTGGCAGGAGTTTACTGGCTTCCGCCAATTACTGTACCTCCAATAATGGGATCCTCGGTAACGACCTGGGCGCTCATTTTGTATGTTTATGCATTTCTGGCCTCAACTATTCCGGTACAAAAACTACTTCAGCCCCGCGATTATATTAATTCTCACCAGCTGCTTGTTGCCATTGCATTGATTTTACTGGGACTGTTCGTGGCACATCCGCAGGTGACTGCGCCCGCGATAAATCACGATGCTTTTAATTCTTCCGATGTTCCGGCCATGATGCCATTGCTGTTCATTACAATTGCCTGCGGGGCAATTTCCGGATTTCATTCACTGGCAAGTACCGGTACTACAATCAAACAGGTTGACAAGGAAGAGGACACGCTGTTTATTGGTTACGGAGGAATGTTAACCGAGAGTTTTTTGGCAGTATTGGTGATTTTGGCTGTGGCCGCCGGACTGGGACTTGGGTTGACAAAGGATGGCCAGCTGTTTACCGGGTCCGATGCTTTTTATCATCATTATGCATCGTGGGCAACCGCTTCGGGCCTGGCTGCCAAACTCGAAGCGTTTATTGTGGGTAGCGCCAATCTGCTCGAAAGTTACGGGATTCCCAAAGATTTGGGGGCTGCCATCATCGCAGTGTTCATCGTTAGTTTTGCCAACACCACGCTCGATTCGTCTGCACGTATTCAACGGCTTTCATTTCAGGAAATTTTTAAAGATAAAACCGGGAAGGTGCGCAAACCTTTTAATAACCGGTATGCCGCAACCACAGTTGTTGTAGTTGTTGCCATGGTGCTTACTTTTCTGCAGCCCGGTGCAACTGGTGCATTAATGCTGTGGCCTCTTTTTGGTGCTTTGAACCAACTGGTTGCTGCTCTTGCCCTGGGAGTGGTTGTTTTATACCTGATCATGAAAAAACGAAATTTTTTGCTTGCACTTATTCCCATGATTTTTGTACTAGTAATGACCGTTTGGGCAATGATTGATAATCTGATTTCTTTTATCGACGACCGGAATTATACATTGATTATAATTTCGTTGTTGATTTTGATATTAACAGTTTGGTTGCTCATCAGCGGATTGAAAGTGCTTTCATCGCAAAAATTGAAAACCAGGTTAAATGTAGGCTGATGTCATTTTGAGATTTCTTTTAAATAGATTTGTTCTAAATAAACTTATTGAGAGATAACAACATAAATTTTGGAAGTTTTTGTTTGATTGTTTTAAAGTGAATGTTGAAAAGGGTTTACCGGGGTAATTTTCATTATTTAGAACAGGCTGACATTTTATGATGTGTTTTTATCTGTATAAATTAACTTCACGTTACTTTTCCGTTTTTGATTTCTTTGGGTTCAATATTTATATTTGCTGCTTTTTGTTCAAAAAGTGGAAGGCATTTATTCTCTTTTCATCATGAAAAAAACGAATTTTTAAATAAATCAATCTAATATAAATGAAAGGTTATAAAATTATTGTCTTAGCCAAGCAGGTACCCGATACCCGAAATGTTGGCAAGGATGCAATGAAAGCTGACGGGACGGTTAACCGGGCTGCGCTTCCGGCCATTTTTAATCCGGAAGATTTAAATGCGTTGGAGCAGGCGCTGCGGATTAAAGACCAGTATCCCGGAACGACAGTACAAATTTTAACAATGGGCCCCGGGCGGGCTGCTAATATAATCCGCGAAGGTTTATACCGCGGAGCCGATGGTGGAATCCTGCTTACCGACAGGGCATTTGCCGGTTCCGACACACTGGCTACTTCTTATACACTTGGGCAGGCGCTGAAGAAAATTGGCGATGTGGATATGATTATTGCCGGTCGGCAGGCTATCGATGGCGATACCGCCCAGGTTGGTCCGCAGGTGGCTGAAAAGCTAAAAATGCTCCAGGTGACTTATGTCGAGGAGGTGAAAGAGCTGAAAAAAGATGCCATCGTATTGAAACGCCGGCTGGACCGCGGAGTGGAAACCGTAAAATGTAAGTTGCCCCTGGTATTAACTGTTAACGGAACTGCTCCTGGATGCAGGGCACGAAACGCCAAACTGTTGATGACTTTCAAACGGGCCAAAACCGTTACCGAACTTCAAAAAGAAAACGAGGATTATACATCATTGTACAACGACCGCCCGGAACTGAACATCCCGGAATGGACGGTGAATGACATTGAAACCGATGCAAAACAGCTCGGATTGTCCGGGTCGCCAACAAAGGTGAAATCCATCGAGAATGTGGTGCTGCAGGCAAAAGATTCCAAGGTGATTTCTTCGGCCGATGCCGACATTGAAAATATGATGCTGGAACTTCTTGAAAGTCACACCATCGGTTAGTTTTATCCTTGAAAATATTGATACATGAATAACTTATTTGTTTATTGCGAAATAGAAGATGGCCAGGTTGCCGAAGTGAGCTTGGAACTGCTCACCAAGGGCAGGACGCTGGCCAACGAACTGAAATGCAAACTGGAAGCAGTTGCCATAGGTCACAAGCTGGATGAAGTTGAAAAACAGGTGATGCCTTACGGCGTGGATACGCTTTACCTGGCAGACGATAAACGGTTGCACCCGTATCAAACCTTGCCGCACACGTCAATTGTTGTAAAATTGTTTGAAGAGCAAAAGCCGCAAATCGCGTTTATGGGAGCTTCTTCCATTGGCCGGGATTTGGGGCCGCGCGTTTCTTCGGCGCTGCACAGCGGGTTGACTGCCGATTGTACCAGCCTGGTGATTGGCGATCATTACGACAAAAAAGCCGATAAAAAATACGAGAACTTGCTGTACCAGATTCGTCCGGCTTTTGGCGGAAACATCATTGCCACCATCATTAATCCCGATTGCCGCCCGCAAATGGCAACTGTGCGCGAAGGGGTGATGAAAAAAGAGATTCTTGACCCAAACTACAGGGGGAAAGTTGTCAACCTCGATGTGTCGAAATATGTGAACGACGAAGATTTTGTAGTTGAAATCATCGAGCGGCACATGGAAAAAAGTAAGCTGAACATAAAAGGTGCTCCCATTATTGTGGCCGGTGGTTATGGTGTAGGGTCAAAGGAAAATTTCAGGTTGCTGAATGAACTGGCCGAAGTTCTGGGCGGCGAAGTGGGCGCTTCCCGCGCTGCGGTTGATGCAGGCTATGTAGAGCACGAACGTCAGATTGGCCAGACCGGTTTAACTGTTCGCCCGAAACTGTATATTGCCTGTGGTATTTCAGGGCAGATTCAGCACCGTGCAGGAATGGAACAATCGGCCCAGATTATCGCCATCAATACCGATCCGGAAGCGCCGATTAATTCCATTGCCGACTATGTCATTACCGGCGACATTGCGGATATCATTCCTAAAATGATTAAGTATTACAAAAAGAATACGAAATAAAACTGAAAAAAATGGCAAATTTTTATACCGATAATAAAGAGCTGAGATTTCATTTGAATCACCCGTTGATGAAAGAAATCGTCCGGCTGAAAGAACGCAATTTTTCTTTTAAGGATGAATTCCAGTTTGCACCGATGGATTATGAAGATGCTATCGACAGTTACCACCGCGTGCTGGAAATTGTGGGTGAGGTTTCCGGTGATATTATTGCGCCCAATGCCGAAAGCATCGACGCAGAAGGACCGCAGGTGGTTGACGGCCACGTGATTTATGCCCGCGGAACGGAAGAAAATATCAAAGCACTGAACCAGGCCGGTTTGATGGGCATGTCGTTGCCCTACAAATACGAGGGGCTGAACTTCCCGATTGTGCCTTACATTATGGCTGCCGACATAGTTTCACGCGCCGATGCCGGGTTTGTAAATATCTGGGGATTGCAGGACTGCGCCGAAACCATCAACGAGTTTGCTTCGGAAGAGCAGAAAGAAAAATACCTGCCACGCGTTTGCAAAGGCGATACCATGGCCATGGATTTGACTGAACCCGATGCAGGTTCCGACTTGCAGGCCGTTCAACTGAAAGCAACCTGGGACGAAAAGACAAACAAGTGGCTTCTGAATGGCGTAAAACGGTTTATCACCAACGGCGACAGCGATATTTCGCTGGTACTGGCGCGTTCGGAGCCGGGAACCAAAGATGGCCGCGGGCTTTCCATGTTTATTTACGATAAACAGCATGGCGGTGTGAAAGTACGCCGCATTGAGCACAAAATGGGAATCATCGGGTCGCCTACCTGCGAACTGGTATTCAAAGATGCTCCGGCGGAATTGGTTGGTTCCAGAAAACTGGGATTGATAAAATATGTAATGTCACTGATGAATGGTGCCCGCCTGGGAATTGCAGCACAATCGGTTGGAATATGCGAAGCCGCCTACCGCGAAGCTATTGAATACGCCAAAGAACGCATGCAGTTTGGAAAAGCAATCATTCGTTTTCCGGCGGTTTATGAAATGATTTCGATGATGAAAGCCAAACTGGATGCTTCCAGAACTTTGCTTTACGAGACAGCCCGTTTTGTGGACATGTACAAAACGTACCAACACATTTCGGAAGAACACCAACTGGAAAAAGAGGAGCGTGCCGAAATGAAGCACTACCAGCGACTGGCAGATATTTTCACTCCTTTGGTGAAAGGCATGGCCAGTGAGTTCAGCAACCAACTGGCTTACGATGCAGTGCAGATTCACGGCGGCTCGGGATTCATGAAAGATTACCCGGTGGAACGCATTTACCGTGATGCACGTATTACTTCCATTTATGAAGGAACAACCCAGTTACAGGTGGTAGCAGCCATCCGCGGGATTACTACCGGCCAGTTCCTGAAACAAATCAGGGTGTACGAGGCCGAAAAAGTTTCGCCGCAACTCGAATACCTGAAACGTTCGCTGATTATACTGACCGATGACTTTGAGCAGGCCTTGAAGAAAGTGACTTCGGCCGATGATAACGAGTTCATCGATTTCCATGCCCGCCGGCTGGTGGAAATGGCAGGCCATATCATCATGAGTTACCTGTTGCTGCTCGATGCCAACCGTGAGGAATCGTTCCTGCGTTCGGCCAAAAATTATATCAACTTTGCCAAATCGCAGGTAAAAGCAAGCGCTGAATACATCCGGGTTTCTGAATTGAGTGATTTGGGAGAATACAAGTTTGAACTGTAATTTTTTAGTAGAAAGCAGATAGTACTAAGTAATCAGTAGAGAATTTATGAAGCCACTTTTGTCGGATGACAGAAGTGGCTTTTATTAATTTATTCCCCGCAACCACTAAATTAACTTCCTGATCATCTTAACGTAACAAAACTTTCTTACTTTTGCACGCCAATTTATAAGCCCCTCCCAACCTTCCGCCGGCTGGCGGAGAGGGGAAAGAGAAGCAATGAATTACATTTATAAAGGATTGACAATGACAGAAATTAGAAATATAGCCATTATTGCCCACGTTGACCACGGAAAAACCACGCTGGTTGACCGGATGCTCCACCAGGTAAAACTGTTCAGGGAAAACCAGGACATGGGCGAACTTATCCTCGACAGCAACGACCTCGAGCGCGAACGGGGAATTACCATTCTCTCAAAGAATGTTTCGATACGTTACAAAGACACTAAAATCAATATCATCGACACACCCGGTCACTCCGATTTTGGAGGTGAAGTGGAGCGGGTACTGAACATGGCCGACGGCGTGTTGCTCATCGTGGATGCGTTTGAAGGCCCCATGCCGCAAACTCGTTTTGTGTTGCAAAAGGCCATTGAACTGGGACTGAAACCCATTGTGGTGGTGAACAAAGTGGACAAAACCAACTGTACCCCCGATATTGCCCAGGAAAAAGTATTCGACCTCATGTTCAGCCTCGATGCCACCGAGGATCAGCTCGATTTTCCGACGGTTTTTGGCTCGGCTAAAGCCGGCTGGATGGGGCCCGACTGGAAAGAAGAAACACAGGATGTAAGCTACCTGCTGGATGTCATCCTGGACACCATTCCACCAGCTACCCCAAAAGAAGGATCGCTGCAAATGCGCATCACTTCGCTCGATTATTCATCGTACACCGGACGGATTGCCGTGGGAAAAGTTACTCGCGGCGAGTTAATTCCTGGTTCGCAGGTTTCGCTGGTAAAACGTGATGGCAGCATTGTGAAATCAGTTGCCAAAGAAGTTTATCTTTTTGAAGGACTGGGAAAAGAAAAAACAAAAGAGCCGGTGCAGTCGGGTGAAATTTGTGCAGTAATGGGCCTCGAAGGTTTTGACATTGGCGACACGCTTGCCGACGCACTCGAGCCGGAAGGACTCACGCCCATACGTGTGGACGAACCCACCATGAGCATGTTGTTTGTGGCCAACAATTCTCCTTTTTTCGGAAGGGAAGGAAAATTTGTGACATCACGCCAGTTGCGCGATCGTCTGTACAAAGAGACCGAAAAAAACCTGGCCCTACGTGTGGAAGATACCAACTCTGCCGATTCATTTATGGTTTTCGGTCGTGGCATTCTGCACCTTTCCATTTTGGTGGAAACCATGCGCCGCGAAGGCTACGAAATGCAGCTGGGCCAGCCAAAAGTTATCATCAGGGAAATTGACGGTGTGAAACACGAACCCATCGAATTTCTTACGGTTCAGGTTTCCGAGGAATTTTCAGGAAAAGTGATTGAACTGGTTACCCAGCGAAAAGGTGTCATTCTGAACATCGATGTAAAAAACGAGCGCGCGCACCTGGAGTTCAATATTCCGGCACGCGGAATTATAGGATTGCGAAACCAGATGCTTACAGCCACAGAGGGAGAAGCTGTTATATCTCACCGGTTTAAAGGTTACGAGCCCTGGAAAGGCGAACTGGGTGTTCACCGGAACGGCGCCTTGATTTCGCTGGAAACAGGAACCGCCATTGCTTATTCCATCGATAAAATGCAGGACCGCGGCCGGTTTTTCGTGGACCCGGGTGAAGATGTTTACATCGGCCAGGTAATTGGCGAAAACACCCGCCAGGATGATTTGACCATCAACATCATCCGTACCAAAAAACTGACCAACATGCGTGCCGCAGGCTCCGACGATAAATCGAGCATTGCCCCGGCCATTAAATTTTCGCTCGAAGAAGCAATGGAATACATTCGCAACGATGAATATCTCGAAGTAACGCCCAAAAATATGCGCATCCGTAAAATATTGCTGAACGAGCATGAGCGCAAACGCCAGGCAAAAGTGGTGGCTGATTAAAACAGGGAAAAGATAATTATTTCAACGGCATAGTTTCAAAAGAGATTATGCCATTTTTTTGCCCCGCTGGCGCACTCTGCTGACCCCCGCTGGTGTGCTTTTGTAATGCGTGCCGTAATTGTTAATTCGGACACTGTAACAGAAACATCATCATCGCAATTTACAGCTTTTCATTTGTGTTTTTGTTTTCACAAAAAAAAGCCCGAATCACAGCTCTGCACCAGCAGGAGCGTCAGTCGAAAATTTTGAAGGATGATTAATTATTTGGCATTGAAATAATTATTTGAATATCTTTGGAAAAAATATTTACTATGCATTCTATTCGGCTTAAAATAAGTGATAAAATATTCGGGAACGTAATGTGGTGGCTTAGTAAGTTCTCAAAAGATGAGGTTGAAATTATTTTTGATGATACCGATGATGCAACTTTTGACGAAAACAAAAGATATCTTTCCAAAGAACTGGATGAAATTCTTAGTGGAAATGCCAAATTTCTTTCTGAAGAGGAAGCTGAGTACAGATTGGAACAGATTATCAAGAAATATGAAGATCGTTTATAAACAATCTTTTATCAGTCGATTCGAAACACAACTCGAATATATTTGGATACAATTGAAGTTTTCGGTTTCCTGAAATTTCAAAATTCTCCATGCTGAATTATGAGTACCTTAATTCTACTGGCGCGCTTTTGTAAAGTGTGCCTTAATTTTAACAGATTTTATTAATTCGAACTAATCAGACTCACCGAATTCCAAAACTGCTTTGATCTGCTTTTTGAGATAGGTATTTTGTTGCCATTTCGAAGGCTCACCTTACTTTCATGTTTGTATATTTTGGAAACAAATTTCAGGTTGATAATAACCCAACTTGTTATCTTACTGTCATAAAATTCTGTATTCCAGCCGGATGGGTTTAAGATATTCATATTTCGGGTAACACGGATTTTTT
>NZ_JBSQIC010000037.1:0-33952 GCF_055108615.1 Tangfeifania sp.
ATTACAAAAAACCTGATATCATCAAAGTTTTACGAACAAAAAAAAGGTAGATAGAAAGTTTTGTTTCTGCAAAACACGTCCCCCTGAATTTCAGGTTATACACTGAACCCCCGACTGACCAGTCGGCAGGAAGTTCAGAATGACGTTGCAATAAACTTTTCAGCTACCCTCTTTCTCCGCTATCCAATAGATTTTAATCTATCCCGCGCATCATCTTTTTCAGCCAGGGTGAGATAGCAAACATAAGCAATGCAGCCGAGCCGGAGGTGATCACCAGGAAGAGGAAAATATTCATATCGGGCAGATATGTTTCCAGAATATTCCTGAGGGCACCTGCGAGGTAGTTGGCCAGCGCAATGGAAGCAAACCACAATCCCATCATCAGCGAAGTAATTTTGGGAGGAGAAAGTTTGCTGATCATACTCAGACCGATTGGGCTCAGGCAAAGTTCACCTGTGGTATGAAGCACATACACACCCACCAGCCACAATGGGCTAACCAGGTTTTGCGGAGAAGCCATTGAATCAGCGGTGAACATCACCACAAACCCCAGTGAAAGCAGGAACAACCCTAATCCGAACTTCACGGGAGTTGAGGGATTTCTGCGGCCCAGCGCCACCCACAACATGGAAAAAACCGGTGCCAGTGCAACAATGGCAAGGGCATTCACCGACTGGAACCATGTGGCGTTAATTTCAAAGTCGCCAATCATGCGGTTGGTTAAATCGCGGGCAAAAAGGTTAAATGTACCACCGGCCTGTTCAAAGCCAGACCAGAAGAACACATTAAAGAAGGCAAAAACAAGGATGGCACCGATACGGCTCCACTCTGTTTTTCCCGTTGTATTTTTAATAATAATATAAGCAATAGCAGCAACTGCAACAAAAATTCCTACACGAATAATTATGGTTGTAGTTGTTTCGGGAAGTGTCCACCAGGTTTTCACAAAAAGATAAACAATGGCAATCATACCACCTGCCCAAACCAACACATCCAACCAGTCGCGTCCGGTAAGTTTCGCCTTTTCGGTAGTAAACTTTCGTTTGGGACCGAAACCGATTGTACCCAACTTGGATTCCTGGGTCCAAAACCAGAAAGTTCCTAAAAACATACCAACCGATGCTGAGCCAAATCCCCATGACCAGCCGACTGATTCGCCAAGATACCCGGCCACCAGCGGTGCAAGGAAAGCACCAATGTTGATTCCCATGTAAAAAATAGTAAATGCCGAATCTTTTCGCGGGTCGCCGTCGGCATAAAGCCGCCCTACCATGGTGGAAATGTTGGGCTTAAAAAAACCGTTACCCAAAATGAGTAATCCCAGCCCGATGTACAGCCAGTATTGACGTGCTTCCATCATCGCCTCGGGCGACATACTCACCACGCTTCTAATAGATTCGGAATAGGCCATGGCTGCCTGCCCCAGGCCCATGACAATACCGCCAATCATAATGGCTTTTCGCTGGCCAATCATACGGTCGGCTACAATCCCACCTATTATCGGTGTCAGGTAAACAAGTCCTGTAAATATTCCGTAAATTTGAAGTGCATGGTTTTCGGCAAAGGCAAAACCACCGTTCACAATAGTTGAGGTTAGGTACAATACTAAAAGGGCACGCATGCCATAATAACTAAACCTTTCCCACATTTCGGTAAAGAAAAGCACCCAAAGTCCGGATGGATGTTTTTGAGATGGTGTATTCATTCTTTCAAATTTTATAATTTAAAAATTTCAATAATTCTCAAAAATAAGGATGAAACCTTTCTCATTGTCAACTCTTGCTTAAAAAGACAACAAATAAACAGGCCGGAAATTAACCTGAAATCCCAAAAGTTCATCCGAAAGACAAGGCAAAAATACAGTTTGTCAGAAATATTTAGGTGTTATTTCTCATATTGTGAAAAAAAATATGTGGAATCTTTAAATTTTCAAAAATTACGTGGTAGTTGGAAAAAGCAATAAACGAAAACTTAATAAAAATGAATTAAATTTTGGAGAGATAGTTGGCTAACCGCTCTTTATGACTGACTTTCAGCTTCTTTCGAAGCCTCACACGGGCCACTTCAACACTTTGCGGCGACTGGTTTTTCAGCCCTGCAATTTCTTTGCTTGAAAGCCCGAGGCGCAGGCAGGCACATAATTTTTTATCGTTTGAGGTAATCCGGGGGTGCTTTTGCAACAAGCGATCCATGTAGCCCGGATGCAGCTTTTCCAGCTGGCTTTCTACCATTTCCCAGTCAATGGTTGTGACAGAAGCTTTATCCAAAAGTTTCAAAAGTTGCTGAATTTGCTCGCTTTTTTGATTGGGAGCTTCATTCATCAGGCGCTTTAACTGCTGAGTAACCGTTGCAATGAGTTCATTTTTTTGGGAAAGCTGAAGCAGAAAAGCAATCAGGTCGCGCTCTTTCATTTCCAGTTCCGATTTCAGGCGCTGCTTGTTCCGGGATTCAATTTCCCGGCCTTCCGAAAGGTTGTTGATGTGCCCCAGCGCCCGCTTGAGTTTTGTGGTATCATGAACAGAAGCACGGATACCGAGGTAACGCCCCTGCCTGGAATAAACCCCGCGAACATTTATTGAACACCAGCGCATTTGCCGCGTGCGTGTGAGGATTCTGAATTCGAGCGAAGGCTTTACGAACATTTGATCGAGTGCCCCGGAAATAAACGATTCGAATTTTTCGCGATCAGGGTTATAAACAATCAGTTCGGAAAGCGAAGGTGCCAACATAACCTGGTTGGCCGTGTAGCCTGTAAGATCGTGGCATGAAGGGGAGCAATAATTTAATTTCCCGTTGGGATGAAACCACAACTCCCAGCTAAAGGTAAAGTCAGCTATTCGTTGATAAAACAGGCGTTGTTCCTGCTCGTCGTGGAGTTGTGTTTTTATTTCTTCAAGTTCAAACCTTAAATCCGAAAGTTTCTGTTCCAATTCCATTGAACGGTTCGAAGCCTGTTCTTTTTGTCTGCCACTCATCTTAAAAATGTGATTTTTTTGAAATGGATCCTATTTGGCACAAGGCAATAAAATTAAGAAATCGAATCAATATTCACAACAGAGAACAAACGATTAACATAACATTGCAAATCATTGCAAGAAAAACCCCGGAACCTTTGCTCCGGGGGAAAAAACCAAAAATCAACTAACCTTTAAACCGCCTGGCGGCTTCATCCCAGTTGATGAGTTCCCAGAAAGCATTTACATAATCCGGGCGTTTGTTTTGGTATTTCAGGTAGTACGCATGTTCCCACACGTCGATTCCCAAAATGGGGGTTCCCTGAACATCCGCAACATCCATCAACGGATTATCCTGATTGGGCGTGGACGAAACCGCCAGCTTATTATTTTGAAGAACCAACCAGGCCCAACCTGATCCAAACCGCGTTAATGCAGCCTGGACAAAAGCTTCCCGGAATTTTTCCAATGATCCAAATGATGCGTTAATGGCATCGAGCAGTTCGCCCGAGGGTGATTTTGCACCACCCGGTGCTATTACCTGCCAGTATAAATTATGATTATAAAATCCTCCGCCATTATTTCTAACTGCAGTTGGATGGGCTGAAACGTTTTTCAGAATTTCTTCAATGCTTTTTCCTTCCAGTTCAGTTCCTTCAACTGCATTGTTTAATTTTGTTGTGTATCCTCCATGATGTTTTGAGTGGTGTATTTCCATTGTCCGTGCATCAATGTGAGGTTCAAGTGCGTTGTAATCGTATCCTAATTTTGGTAATTCAAATGCCATATCGTTTTAACTTTTTATTATTATTATTATTAATTAAATACTTTTAAATCTTTATTTGCAAATATAAGTAACGGTTAACCGCCTTCCAAATATTTTAGGATAAAAACACATTTAAATCCCTTATTGTTCATTGGCCGTTGCAATATTTTGAATCCTGTTACTTTTGCATTATTCTTTTCTTTACATTTTTTACTTCAGAATCGGCCAGTACCAACGACACTATACTTGCTGTATTATTTTGAAATTGCTGACCTCACAAAAAGAGGTGATAATTCTCAGCAAGATTTCCGGTAATTCCATTACCTTCCAAATTGAGTCGGAACAGTTTGTTTTCGTCAACATGGTATTGCGATGCCCTGTTTTCAAGGCCTTCAAGGGTTATTATCCGGCCGTCATCACTCCAGCTGAAATTACCTGACTCTTTGTAAACAGAATCACTTTTCGTTTCGTTTTGTGCTGACTGTGGGCTGTTGCATCCCGGGAAAAATAAAAAAAAGTTCAACAATATAAAAACTGTCCGTTTCATTCCTCCTGACAGATGATAAAAAGTATCCATTGCCAGGAACTGGCAATGGATACCCATTCATTATCACTCATCAGGCATGGAAAAAAATCCACACCGGAAAATTAATTCTCACATCATTATTAAGCAGCTACGGCACTTCCGATAAGGAATGTGGCAGCCAGCGCAATAATCGCGTACAACTCGGGGAATACAGCCAGGATAAGCGTTTTACCTGCCACGTCGTGTCCGGCACCAACTGCGGCAATACCGTTGGCACAAACCTGCCCCTGACGAATTGATGACAGCAGCCCAACCAAACCAAGTGCGAGGCCGGCACCAAAAACAGATGCAGCAACTCCCCAGCCAATATCGCTTTGCAAAAGGCCGAAACTGTCGAGCAGGAAGTAACCGGCAAAACCATACAGCCCCTGGCTGCCCGGAAGCGCCGTGAGCATGATGTAATTACCAAATGCTTCTCCGTTCTTTTTCATTGCCCCCACCGACGCATTACCTGCGATTGTGGTACCATAAGCACTGCCAACCCCTGACAGGCCGACCATTAATCCAATTCCAATGTAAGCTAAAACAATAGGTTCCATTCTCGATTTATTTTAAACGTTATTACTTATTATTATTCTGATACTTTTGATGCCGGTTCTGCAAAAGGTTTGTAAGGTTTCCCGCCTCCTGTAAACCCGGCATTCTTATAAAATTCAACAAAAGTTAAGCGCATAGGGTGTACAAATGCTCCCAGCCCCGACATAAAAATGGTGATGCCATGCCCGATAACAAGAATTATAATCATAACCAGCGGGCCCAAGATAATGTTATCCGGCTTCATACTCATGGCCATATTATTAAACACCATGCCCAAAATGGCACTCGATACTCCAAGGGCAAACAGCCGGATGTAAGAAAGAACATCGCCCAGCAGGCCGGTGGCCATATTGTAAACATCCCACAACCCTACGCCAATATTCATAAATATATTTCGTTTAGGATGGTTAAGCACCAGAATGAAAACTCCGGCAACCCCCAAAACAACATATTGTGCAACACTGGCAGTTTGTTCATTTAATGTTCCGGCAGTTTTTAAACCGAAAACCGCGCCCAGCCCAATAATTAATATCAGCCAGCCGATTGTTGAAAGTGAATACATAAATCCTTTTACCCGGGAAATATTAATCACTTTCAGCACCATACCAAATAAAATTTGAATAACACCCAAAATGATGGCCAAATTGAATAGTTCGTCGGTATCTACCATGTACTCTTTTACATTTTCGAGCCATGAAATTTTGGAATTGATAAGATCGATTCCAAAAAATGTTCCTGTTAGGATTCCGAAAATAACCGTTGCCAAACCTAACAACTGAGCCAGTTTCATAACCGAACGCAGGTTGGGCATTTTCCGTTTCAGGTATTCAGCCAATCCAATAATAACCAGGCCATATCCGGCATCGCCAAGCGAAAATCCGAAAAACATCATATAGAACGGTGCAAAAAACGGCACCATGTCGAGTTCCTTGTAGTTGGGCAGTTCGTAAAGTTTACCGATTATTTCATACAGCCGTGCAAAGCGGTTGTTTTTCAACAAAATCGGAACTTTTTCTTCATCATCAGACGGTTGATCGGCTGTATAAAGTATTTTATTCTCTTCGAGGTAATTATCCAGTTCTTCTTTTTTGGTTTCGGGGACCCAGCCTTCCAGCATTTTTACTTTTCCCTCTACCTCTTCGGATGTTTGCAGCAATGCATTTTTTTCCGAGAGCTGCTGTTCAATGTCCTGGTAATATTCTTCCATTAAAGGAATGCAGTGATAAGCAATCTGGTGTAGTTCGTGCCGCAATTTATCAGCTTCGGCTTTCAGTTTTTTAATTTCGGCATCCAACTGGCTTATGGAGCGATTGGGCAAAATCAGCTCATCAGCCCCCGAAATTTCTTCCACATCATTCTCTTCACTCTCCTTGTCGGATTTTTCGAGTTTTACGAAATAGCGGTAACCTTCCCAGTCATTTATCACTTCAATATAGAAATCTTCTTCCCACTCAGGCTCAAATTTGCGGATAGGGCATGACATGAAACGAAATTCAACGCCCTGTTTCTGCAATTTTTCCACCATCTTCCAGTCAAAATCGCCCCACGGAATCATTTGCTTGCGTTCCTTTTCGAGCTGTTGTGTCTGGTGATGATTGTATTCGCCCTCTTTCTCAATTTCTTTCAAACGGTTAAAAACCGCTTCGCCCGTTTTAAATTCAGGTTTCTTTTCGGTTGCCTCAGGTTCAATCGCTTCCAGCTTTTTAATAGCTTTTGAAATCTCGGTGAGGTGCCTGAAAAGATCCTGCATTTCGGGAGTAGGCTCTTTTATTTTTTCGTTTATATGCACCACTCCTATTTTCCGGATATCCTTCAGGAAATCCTGATAACCGGAGTGAAACACCAGGAACGAGTATTTATACATTGGTACAATCATACTTCAACCTCCTCCTGTCTTTGTTTTTCCTGTCTGTCTTTAACAATTTTCTGCGCTGCTTTCGACAAGTTTTCCTGGTCTTCGAGGAAACGCTTGATTTTACGTATGGCATCCTGGAAGCCCGGAATCTGAACTTTTTCGTACAGGTTTACTTTCTGTGTTGTTTTTTTGCGGGCAAAATCCAGCAGATCCATTTTACGCAGAAAAACTTCCCGCTGGATGGCTACTTCTGCAATTTTTTTAATGATGGCCACTCCGTCGGGAAACCAAACCGGCTGGTTAAACAAGTTTTCATTGTTTATTTCAAAATGAATTTCGCCCAGCACCGGCGTGAACACACCTGCAATTTTTTTCGAACTGAGATCCACATCGCTGATGCTTAACAGGCTTTGATCGAACTCGCCCCATAAACGGGCCATATTTTCAAACGATTTTATTTGCTCGTTGTACTCTTCTTCAAGCGATGCAGCTTTATCTTTTGCTTTTTTCACTTCCACGCGCAATGCCGACTCCTTGTTCTTCAGGGTTGGCAAAGTCCGCTCGCGAACCTTCAACTGCTTGTCGAGTGCCTGTAATGCTGTTTTGTTATATTGAAATTTTATGGCCACGTATTTTGTTATTTATCTTATTTTTTTTCTTCGCTCATGAGTCATTAGTCATCGGGCACTGGTCATCAGGCTTCCAGCTTCTTCCTGCTCACTCTTTCCAATATTTCTCAACCAGGTTCTCTTTAATAGCCACCTCGGCTTTCTTGAAGTGTTTTGCAAACAATTCCCATCCAATGTCAAGCATTTTGTCTGTTCCCACGTTTACATCAATGGCCAGCAGACGATTGGAATACTCTTTTGCAAAATCCAGGGTGCGCTCATCGTAATCGGTAAGGTCGAAACCATTTTCCAGCTTGGTTCGTGCATTGGCCGCATCGGCATATAAGCGGATAGCGGAGTTCATCACCTGCGGGTGGTCTTCTCGGGTTTGTTTACCAATTACCAGCTGTTTCAGGCGTGAAAGTGAACGGAACGGATCGACAATTACTTTTCCGATTTCCGAATCGCGACGCAGGAACAACTGTCCCTCGGTAATATAACCCGTGTTATCCGGGATGGCATGTGTGATATCGCCTCCAGAAAGTGTGGTTACCGCAATAATGGTAATGGAACCACCCGACGGGAACTGCACGGCTTTTTCGTATATACGCGCCAGGTCGGAATAGAGCGAACCGGGCATACTGTCTTTCGAAGGAATCTGGTCCATACGGTTGGATACAATACTCAGCGCATCGGCAAAAAGTGTCATATCAGTAAGCAGCACCAGTACATTCTGATTGTGGTCTACTGCAAAATATTCAGCAGCGGTCAACGCCATATCGGGAACGAGCAAACGTTCTACCGGCGGGTTTTCCGTGGTATTCACAAAACTGATGATACGGTCGAGTGCCCCGGCATTATCGAAAACATTTTTAAAGTACAGGTAATCGTCGTTGGTCAACCCCATTCCCCCGAGGATAATTTTATCGGCTTTGGCACGCAGGGCCACCATGGCCATTACCTGGTTGTAGGGTTGATCGGGGTCGGCAAAAAACGGAATTTTCTGCCCCGACACCAGCGTATTGTTCAGGTCGATACCTGCAATTCCGGTAGCAATAAGGTTGGAAGGTTGTTCGCGCCGCACCGGGTTTACCGATGGGCTACCAATATCACGCACTTCACCCTGAACTTCGGGGCCGCCATCGATGGGATCGCCAAATGCGTTAAAGAAACGCCCGGCCAGCTCGTCGCTGACTTTCAGCTGTGGCGGCCTTCCCAGGAAGCTCACTTCGGCGTTGGTAGGAATACCTTCTGTTCCCTCAAAAATCTGGAGCGTAATTTCGTCTCCTGTAATTTTTACTACCTGGGCCAGTTTGCCGTTAACACTGGCTATCTCGTCGTAACCCACGCCATCGGCCTTAAGGGTAACGGTAGCCTTGGTAATGTTTGTTAATTTGGTATATACTTTCTGAAATGCCTGGCTTTCCATTATATTTCTTTTTCAGTGTTATATTCTTTTCAATATTAATTTGCCTGTTTTTTCAACAATTCTTCCAGCTCTTTTTCATGCTGCCTGAATTTATCCGATTCATATTCGGAGTAGTTCATCTGCCTGAACTCGTTAATTACCTCCTTGAAAAAGCCACCTACTTCTTCAAAATGGTTAAACGAATACTCCCTGCTTATCACCTCCAACACTTTAGTCAACATGTATTTCTGCCGCTTCATGGGCGTGGAGGCATCGATTTTATCGAAAGCATCCTGCTGCAGAATTACAAAGTCGATTAACTCCGATTTCCAGAATGTTTCGTGAAAGCTGATGGGCACACCGTCATCACCCAGGATGTTGATCTGCTCCATGCTTTCTTTTCCACGCAACAAGGCATCTTTTGCTTTATTGACCTGGTCAAGCCATTCTTCGCTTATATTTTCCTCCAGATTTTTTTGCACTTCCGGGTATTCGAGGTATTTCGAATAACTGTCGATGGGGTCAATTGCCGGATAGCGTTTTCCGTCGGCACGGGCCTGGCTCAGTCCGTAAAAACAGCGGGCAGCCTTGCGGGTACTTTCGGTCACCGGTTCCTTGAGGTTACCACCTGCCGGCGAAACCGTTCCGATGAAGGTGATGGAGCCCGTTTTGTCGTTGTTCAGGTAAACGAATCCTGCGCGCGAGTAAAAATTGGAAATCACAGCCGACAAGTCCATCGGGAATGCATCGGGACCGGGAAGTTCTTCCAGGCGGTTCGACATTTCGCGCAGTGCCTGTGCCCAACGCGAAGTGGAGTCGGCCATCAGCAACACTTTCAATCCCATAGCCCGGTAATATTCACCAATCGTCATGGCTGTATAAACCGAAGCTTCGCGGGCTGCAACCGGCATGTTTGATGTATTTGCAATAATAATGGTTCGCTCAATCAGTTTTTTACCGGTGCGCGGGTCTTCCAGTTCCGGGAACTCGGTAAAAATTTCCACCACCTCGTTGGCGCGCTCGCCGCAGGCTGCAATAATTACAATGTCGGCTTCGGCCTGTTTTGAAATGGCATGCTGTAACACGGTTTTCCCTGTACCAAACGGGCCGGGAATAAAACCGGTACCTCCTTCAGTAATCGGGTTGAGTGTGTCCATACAACGCACACCGGTTTCGAGCAATTTAAACGGGCGCGGTTTTTCTTTGAAATCTCTGATAGCAACCTTCACCGGCCATTTTTGCACCATCGTCAGTTCTGTTTCATTGCCGTCGGCACCGGTTACCACTGCAATTTTGTGGTCAACAGTATATTCGCCTTCGCCAACAATCTCTTTTATTTTATACGTTCCCTTCATTTTGAAAGGAACCATAATTTTATGCGGCTGGTCGTTTTCATTCACCTCGCCCAGCCAGTCGCCGGCCTGCACTTCGTCGCCTTTTTGGGCAATGGGTTTAAACGCCCATTTCTTTTCCCTGTCAAGCGGGTCGGTGTATTCGCCGCGTTTCAGGAAAACACCTTCCATTTTATCGAGGTCGTTTTGCAGGCCATCGTAATTGCGGGAAAGGATGCCCGGGCCGAGTGTCACCTCGAGCATGTGCCCCTGGAACTCAACGGTGGAACCGGGTTTCAGGCCGCGGGTACTTTCAAACACCTGCACGTAGGCGTGTTTTCCCACCACTTTAATCACCTCTGCCATCAGATGCTCCTGGCCGAGCGCAATGAAACAAATTTCATTCTGGGCAACGGGCCCGTTAACTTCTACCATAACCAGGTTGGACACAATTCCAACCACTGTACCAGTTGTTTTATTTTCTTTTTCCATAAGTTATTGCGAATTCTTCAGGAAATTCAAAATTGGATTGTAATTCTTCAAGTAATTGATTAAATATCTGTTGTCCTTTTTCTTTATCGAGTTCGAACCAGCGTTCAACTATAAAAATTTTCTGGACAAAGGCCAGTACTTTTTCAGTCGTAAAATAGTTGAAAAAGGTTATTTCATCGAGAAACTTCCACAAGTGATTGTCGATTTTCAATTCCCGGTCGAGAATATTTTCAGTTTCAAAAATCTGAATGAGGTTTTCAATATCGTCGATCTCGGTTGAAAGGCCGAAATCGCGCGACCTGCTTTTTCTCAGCGCTTGAGTCACCTCATCATCGCCAATAATGGCTTCCTCGTATGGGATATCGTGTTTGCGACCGTTTAACGCCATCATAATGTTGGACATGTTTTGTTTATAGTCGGCAAACTTACGAAGAAAATCATTCCCGGATGCCCTGAGCCATTTAAACCAGCCCTCGGTAAGAAACCGGATGCACTGGGCTTTGGGGAATTCTTCTTCGTCGTTGTGATAAGTTTCAATAAATTCAACAAAATAGGGCGGAAAGTCCGAGGTGTCCAGCAACTCGTACTGTTTTTTATCGGCCATTTGTTCGAGCAATTCGCGCGAATAATTTCCCCGGTCGTCCCACTCAAATTCTGTTTCAAAGAGCAGGTTCAGCAAATTTTCGTGATCCCAGGGCAGGTAAAACAACTCCACGAGCCTGTAATCATCAGGGTGAAGCTCTTCCTGCAAGTAATCGCGCAATTCGGCTGATGAGTAATGGAGTTTTTTATCATCAGGAATAACGTCGGGTAATCCGGCTACAAGACAATAGTAATTTCGTTGAATCATTTTCCCTCCTCAAAAAGAAGTTGACTGGTTTTCGGCCTCAGGTAGCTTTTCAGAAAATTGGTAAAATCTTCATCGGTGAAGCTGATGACATAGCTTCCGTCGGATGGTCCGATTTTAAAACCCGATTTCAGGTTTTTGGCAAATGATACCTCCAACCCTTTATTGAGCTCATCGGCCAGGTTGTTTTTAAAGAATTTTTCGAGCTCTTCCCGATCCGATTCGGGCAGAATGACATTTAAATCGAAATCTTCTTTATCCATCCATCCCTTCACCACATCCGAAATCAGTTTTTTAAGATAATCGCTATTACTGAATAACTCTTTTACCGAGGGCTGAATTACCTGCATGGTGATGAGCGAAGTGATTTCCTGCTTCATTGCCGAAACAGCCTGGTTCAGCGTCATTTTAATTTCTGAATCCACCTGCTTTTTAAGCTCTTCCGATTTACCATTGGCATCTTCCACAATTTTGTCGGCTTTTTTCTGCGCATCTTTTTCAATCTGTTCAGCCTTTTCTTTGGCTTCTTTCAGTATGGCATCCGCTTCCTCTCTTGCTTTTTCAACGCCTTCGTTGTAAATGGTTTCAGTTAATTGTTGAATTTTAGAATCCATATATTCCTGATATTTAAAATTTACGTTTTCTGATGTCCGATTTTCGGAATTATTTCGAAAGCCGGAGGCGTAAATGTACTAACAAGATTTTAATAAGAAAGAAGGAAAATCAGCAATTTTTAGGGTTTTATGTCGCAGAATATGTTTTTGAAAAAAATTGATATTTATCAAACAAACGTTTAATGAAGAACAACGCCAGGATAAATAATGGTTAATAATTTATGGGAATCAGTTGGTTAAACAGATCATTAGATAGGCGATTAAACAATAAATCCTCGAATCCCCAGCAAACAAAAGAGTTTTACCTCTTTTAACATTTGGTTAACGTTGAAATAAGCACTTCGTAATTTTGCGTTTTATTAGTAAAAAAGTTACTCCTGCCTCAACTCATTCACCAATGTTTTTTTGCGGAGCGAAACCCAGCTCAGCCCGGCAATCCAAATTATTCCGTTAGCAAGAATTAGCACAACTACCAATGCTACGGTACTCAGCGATGCATCGGAGTTGGCTGAAAGAAAGGCCGGTAAAGTAGCTGCCACCGCGGTTACAAAACCGATTAAAACGCCTGCAACCAAAAGAAGTAAATATTCGTTCACCAGCAAGCGGAACAGTTGCCGTGTATGAAAACCGATGGCCTGCATGAGCCCGATTTCGCGGCGGCGCTCTAAAATAGTACGCGCCAGAATGACTGCCAACCCAACGGTTCCGAGAATCATTCCCAATGCACCCAACGCGAGGAAGATGCTCAGGTAGGTGTTGGTAACAGAATAAAACTCAACCAACCTTTTGGCAGTTGATTCCATCCGCCAGCCATAATCGCGGTACACCGATTGCAGCTCCTCCGCAATTTGCTCCTGATTTCCGGGGTCTCCATCAATCAGAAAAATGTAAGAACCGCTGTTGCTGGGGTAGTTTTTGAGAAAGTTCTTGTTGGAAATGATAACATACCCCTGAAACACTGAGGGCGTTGTTCCGGCAATAAGTTTAAGGCGCAGGGTGTCGCCCTTTTCATTTTGATACAACAGCTCGTCGCCCACTTTTTTGCCCAGCCCCCACTGAATTACGGTTTGGTCGGCAATGGCCGGAATGGAGCCATCATCCAATGTCTGGTTCAGCGCTGCCCACGGATCATTTTCATCGATACCTTTCATGTGGGTGGCAAATGAAAACCGCCCGCTTAAATCTTCGGGATTGACTCCCAGTATTGCAGGTTGTGAAATCCGGTTCAGGTTGAGGCAACTGGCATCGTCGCCCTCCACCTGGCGGAATTGCACAGCATTAAAATCTTCGTAAATGCCTTCTTCTGCTCTCCTTTCCTCATCATTTAAATCATAAAGCACCGGCATTGTGGTTTCTGCAAAATAGAGAAAGCCTCCGGTACCGCTTGATTTATCCTGAGCATTGGCAAACAAATCGAGTTTATACGAGCCGGTGGAAACCACCAGGAATGTTCCGAGTGCAAATAAAATAACTATGGTTAGCGACCGTCCTGTATTCCTTGTCAGGTTTAAACGGGCCACGTTTTGCAAACTGAGTGTGTAGGTTTTCCGGGCTTCCAAACGGAAAAGCACTTTTCGGAAAACCAACAGCAGGCCAACAAGCAGCAAACCTCCCGATAAAAAGAACAGGATAGTATTTAAATTTCCGGATTGGAATAATTGCCAAAGAAAAATAATCAGCGGAATAATCAACGAAATGTACATCAACGCATCGAGCGCCAGGCGCACACTTTTTTTGAGGTTCTGCCCGGTTCGTTTCTGCAGTTCGGCAGTTTGCCGGTTTTGATAGCGCCTGAGTGAAATAAAAATGGCAACAAGCGAAACGATTACGCTAATTACCAACCCCAGAACCAATGTGGCGGGATAAATTTTAATGAGCAGCACATTGGTTCTTACAATTTCAAACCAAAGCGTATTGAGGATTCGGAAAACTCCGGAAGTATAAAAAACCGACAATGCCAGTCCGATAACAGCCCCCACAAAAGCGATTACAAAACCTTCGAGCAGGAAGAAACTGCGCACCTTTTTCTGCTGAAAACCAAGTGCACCCAGCAATCCTACTTCTGAGGAACGCGTCTCCAGGTTCAGGCGAAAGAGCAAAGCCGTAAGGATAACCGATGCCGCCAGAATGAAAAAACTCAGCCCCAGAAAAAGGCCGCTGAAATCGGTTCCGTTGCGGGCAGCCTGCAAGCCCTGTTCACGAATGGGCTCGATAACCATCCCCAAATCGCCGGGACGAATATTTTCGGAAAAGGTGCTCAAGTATTTCGCCTCATCAAAAATATCAGCAGGGTAGCGCACTGCGGTGTAAACACCAAACCGGTTCTCCCACATTTCCAGTGCTTTGTTCAGCGAAACATAGGCCTTGGGAGTTCCTTTCCATTCATCCCAGTAATCTTCGTCTTTATTGCGGATGTTATCCAGGTTAATAGGAACACCGGCTTCCCACTCGCGGCAATGACCGGCATCAGAAAGCCCCGGAATAAATGGCATGCGGGTAGAATCGGCCCATTGCCCGGTCATCGGCACAATTTCTTTTAAAACAAATTCTGCCTCCCTGTCAATTAATTTGCGCAAGGGGCCAATCTCGAAGTATCTCAACCGGATGGTGTCGCCGGGTATTGCACCCAAATCGTCAGCAGTCCATTGTGTCAAAATAATTTCATTGTCCCTCAATTGGCCATTGCCCAACGATGACACGAACGAATAAGGCGTTTCCCTGCCGGTCCGGGTTCGTTCAATACCATTTACAAAATAGGAAATCAATGGCTGTGCTTCCGGAAGCTGTTCAAGAGTTTTCGCCACTTTGGGTTCCATAAAAACCCGGTCGGTGGATATTTCCACTTCGCCGGTTTTTTCAATCTTTTTTAATGAAAGACTTGCATCGACAGGAGTCAGCGACTGGTCAACTGCATCAGTTACTTCTTCATTGCTTAAACCGGTTGAAACCAAAATATGGTTTGCCTTGCCGCTGAAGTTCATTAAATCGTTCAGTTGTTCAATGGAAAGGAACAAATTGTATGGAGCCGACTGCGAATTTTTCAGGCTGAATCGGCCCAGTTCATCGCGGGTCAGCACTTTTTTAATGGTCGCCCGCAGGGAAACACTGGTTTGCTCATCGGAAACGAACGGGGCATTCAGCGGCACGAGGCTCGCTTTTTTTATGCGAACCAGAATATTGTCACCGGCTTCCACCTGCAGTCTTTCGGACAGGTTACGGCTAATCACTATTTCGTTTCGTTCCAGGGAGTTGTAAAGTGTGTCGTTGGCTATTTTACTGAAATTGTTGTCCACGCCAATTACCTGCACCCGGTTCACCCGCTGCTGACCACCGTCGGCAACAGCCACTCCTTCGAGCAGCAAAACTGGAGCGGCCTCTATTCCGGGTTTTTCATTCTGCATCTCCACGGCCATTCCCTGCCTGAAATAGCGCTCTTTCACTGCAACAAGATGCGTGGTTTCACCCAGCCGGTAAAACGTGGACTGCTCAAGGCTGTAACGTACTGAATCTCCAATTATCAGTGAACCGGTGAGCACCATTGTGCTGATTGCAACCCCCAATGCTACCAGCATATTGGCTTTCAGGTAATGAAAAAACGATTTTAATATGTAGTTTAATCTTGTCATACAAGCCCCTTTGTCCGCCAAGCGGACATCTCCCCAAAGGGGAGAAATTTAATTTAACTTCCCTCTTTTCAATGTGTACTTTTTATCCATCTGGTCAGCCAAATCTGCGGCGTGAGTTACGGTTATCAGCGTTATGCCTTCTTCGTCGCTCAATTTTATCAGCAATTTGGTAAGTGCTTTGGCGTTTTCTTCGTCGAGTGCGCCCGTGGGTTCATCGGCCAGCAAGAGTTCGGGTTTATTGACCATGGCACGTACCACCGCGGTGCGCTGGCATTCGCCACCCGACATTTGCGAAGGCTTTTGATTTCGCTGCTCCCAAATCCCCACTTTTTTAATGAGATATTCCGCCCACTCCTTTTGCTCGCCAGAAACCGAATTGCTTTGTGGTAACAAGGGCAAAAGGACATTCTCCATCAAAGTCAATTGTGGCAAAAGATGGTGCAACTGAAAAATGAATCCCAGGTTTTTGTTCCGGAAATTGGCAAGTTCCGATTTGGAATAACTTGTCAGGTCTTTTTCGTTGAACAAAACTTTTCCCTCTTCGGGCGCGTCGAGGGCACCAATTAAATTGAGCAAGGTTGTTTTTCCTGAACCACTCGGCCCGACGATAGCAATTTTTTCGCCTTTTTCAACACCGAGGTTTAATTCTTTCAGCACCTGCCGGTAGCTGTGCGTTCCCGGCTCGCCGTAGCCTTTGGTTATATTTTGCAGTTGTAATAACATACTTTTATATTCTTGTTAGATTTTCATACAATTCAATGGTTTCTTTTGCCTTGGCATGAATATCGAAATTCACTTTGGTACCTTCGTAGCCGGCACGACTCAGTTGTTCCATCTTGTCAGGGCTGGAGAGCAATCCGGCCCAGGTTTCAGCAAGTTTTTCAGGCGAATTGGGCATGTAGGTCACACCCCCGCCCGACAATTCAATAATTTCGGGGAAAGCGCCCAATGCAGGCTGCACAACCGGAACACCCGATGCCATCGACTCCAAAAGGTAAATGCCAAACGCCTCGCCAATACGCACCGGAACCGAAACCAGTGATACCTTTTTGAAGAAATCATGAACGGCTTCGTCTTCAAATTCCGGCAAAATCTCAAAAGCACCGGAAAGTCCGTTTTCCTTTATTTTTCGTTTCTGCTCCTTTATAAATTTGGCATCGTCGCCAGTTGAACCGCCGGTGGCTATAAGTTTTACGTCTTCAAATCCCGGCTTCTTTTTCAAATCGATAAAGGCATCCACCACAATATCAAAACCGTTTTCGTGGCACATCCGGGAAATGTACCCCACATTACGTGGTTTTTCTTTGGTAGAAATGTAAGTATAATCGCTCACCTGAACTCCCAGATGGATGGTTTTTATCTTTTCACCGGAGAGGTTCATCCGTTTTTTCATTTCAACGGCAAAATAATTGCTCACAGAAACCAGTGCATCCACATCTTTTGCCCGCTCGTGCATCAAATCCCAGATTTTTTTCTGAAACTGAGGTTGCATGGGGTCAATCCAAACATCTTCGTCCTGCAGCGAACAAAGCACCGGCACACCAATTTTTTCTTTTAACCGCCGGGCCAGTCCCAAAAGCAAAGCGTTGGAAATGTGTATAATATCGGGTTTGCAATGTTCGGCAATCCAGTTCACCATGTGGTCCAGTTCTGCCTTTTGCTCGCCTTCCTCACCCAAGAGCATGGAAAAGGTCATGTCCTCCAGCCCCTTAGCTCTTGTAGAACCAGCCATTGAAGCTGCCAGTTTCATCATGGGCTTTGAATTCAGCAATTTATCCACCCACGCAGGTGCTTTCCTGAAAATAGGGTAAACCTGCTTCAGGTAAAGGCTGATGGCACCGTAAAAAATAGGCACATCGGAAATGTCGTGTTCATCGCCGAACAATGGCAGGTACATGGGAATTTTGGTTACATTATGTCCCTCGGCCCGCAGCGCGTTAAAATATTTGCTGTCGCGCAGGCAGTTGCCGCAGTAAAAACTTCCTCCCGAACCGGGTATGATTTGAATGATGTTCATAAGCCCCCTCCGACTCCCCCAATGGGGGAAAAGAATTTAAGTAATTTCCAATTAATTTTTATCATGCATACTATTGTTTTTCCCTTTCTCATTCATTTCTCCCCTTTGGGGAGTTAGAGGGATTTTTATTGGCCTCCAAAACAATACACATTTCCGTCGTAGGCACCCACAAACATCTTCCCCCCGGCCAGGGCAGGATTATGGATAATCTGGCTGCCGATTTCGTATGTCCAAACAACTTTCCCATCGAAAATGTTTACCAGCGCCAAATCGCCGCGCATGTTGGCCACCACCACTTTATTTCCGGCTACCACCGGCGATGCTTCCACACGGTTTCCGGTGTTGTAATCCCAAATTTTTTTGCCTGTATTCTTATCAAAGCAATATAAAAATTTATTGTGATTGGCCGTGAACAGGCGATTGCCTGATATTGCCGGGGAAGCGATAAATGGCAAATTGGTTTCGCTGTGTGTCCACTCCCAGGTTGTTTTTTCATTTTTGATATCCACCTCAAAAAAACGCCCGTCGTAATCGCCAAGATATGCCTTGTCTTTTTCCACTGCTGGTGAGCCCGGGACATAAGTGGCCACATCGATTTTTTTGTCAGCTTCGCCGGTAACAATGTCAACCTGATGCAAGTAACCATCGCAGCCGCCAAAAAATGCTTTCCCGTTGAAACAACCGGCAGCACCGTTAATAAAGTTATCCGACTCGTATTTCCATTGCACCTCTCCTGTCTTCGCATCCACGCAATGCAGATAGTAATCGTAGCTGCCCACCAGAATATAGGTTTTACCGCCAGCCTCCCACCAGTTGGCCGAACCAATGATTTGGTTGTCGGTTTCGTACTCCCACTTTTTCTTGCCTGAATTCAAATCGAGTGCATACAGGGTTCCGTCGAGGTTGCCAATGTAAACGGTGTTATTATGAATAAGCGCCGGGGCTTCAATGGTATTTGGAGTTTCAAATTTCCAGAGCAGCTTTCCTTCCAAATCGATGCAGTAAACCACACCATCGGTGGAGCCAATCACCACTTTCCCCTGGTCAACCACCGGTGCTGATTTGATGTTGTCGCCCGTTTGGAATGTCCAGAGCAATTTGGGCTGGTCAGGCAGTTCGGTTTTGGAAACCCCTGTCAACTGCTGGTTTCCACGAAAAATAGGCCAGGAGTCAGTGGACTGAGCAGTTAAACTAATTGTTAGCCAGATTGAAATTGTTATTAATAGTATTCTTTTCATCTCCAATATTTTTTACAATAATTTTAGTGGACTTGTCATTCTGAACGCAGTGAAGAATCTGTTTCTTGCTACTCCTTAGCTGCAGATTTCTCCTCCTTTGTCGTCGAAATGACATCCTTAAACTCGATGGCTCCAGTCGGGCATCCTTCTGCCACTTTCAGTGCTGTTTCGGTAAGTGCCTTTTGAATATCTTCATTGAAAGGCACACCAACTTCCACATCAAACCCCCTGCCAATATACGTAAATCCGAAGCGTTCGCCATACTTTTCGGTGAGCCGGACACAAATACCGCACTTGATACACTTTTGCGGTTCGTAAATGAGCGTGGAATGTGTATTTAGTTTGGTGATTTTACGGCGCTCACTGGTCTTGAACCTTCGCTGGTCCACATGATACCGGTCGGAATAAATGCGCAGGTTACAATCATCGATAGCGCGGCAATCGCAATGCAAACACCGCTTTGCTTCTTCAATTGCCTCTTCGTCCGAAAAACCGCCGGTGTTTTTGTTGTCAGGAAAAATCCGTTTAGCCTCAACTGACTCTTTCAGGTATTCCGAAAATTCTTCGTTCACCAGCTTTCCAAAACGGGAATTAAACATCCGCGGTTCACCTTTCACTTCCTGGTTGTTGAGATACTGAAGTACCGAAAAAGCCACCTCTTTCCCCTGCCCCACCGAACGAACAGCCAGTTTGGAAGAACGCAGGGCATTGCCGATGGCAAATACATTCTCTTCTGAAGTTTGATAGGTAGTCCGATCGGCAGTGATTCCCTTTGGAGCCATTTTCAGCCTGAACTTTTCATTTTCTTCAGGAACAGCACCCGTAGCAATTATCAATGCATCGTATTCTTTTTTAAAAGATTGGAATGATTCACTGCCGATGGATTCTCCGCCGCGAAATTCGACACCTGTTTTCAGGATGGCTTCAATTTCTTTATCGAGCACCTCGCGGGGCAGTTTTTCTTCACTGATTTCGGTACGCAGCTGGCCACCGGCTTTTTCTGCTTTATCGAACAGCGTTACCTGTATTCCTTTTAACTGCAGGTAATATGCTGCTGCCAGTCCGGCAGGGCCTGCACCTACAACTGCTACTTTTTTACCGGTACTTCCGGCAGGTTTTATATCGGGTTCATTTCCTTCGTCGCCCACAAAACGTTTGAGCAGGCAGATGGAAACAGCTTCATCTATAGTTTTACGGTGGCATGCACCTTCGCAGGGAGCCGGGCAAATACGCCCCAAAACAGCGGGCAGGGCAATGTCGCGTTTCACCACTTCCAGCGATTCATCAAACTTCCCGGCGGCAATCAACCGGTTCATCAACGGAATATTCATGTGTGCCGGGCAACCCAGCTGGCAGGGTGCCTCGCAATCGCCCACGTGTTCGCTGAGCAGCAATTCGAGCGCTGTTTGCCGGGCTTCGGCAATTTCATCGTCATCGGAAATAATCTCCATTCCTTCTCCTGCCTTGATTGAACAGGACGGAAACAATTTTCCATTGCCCTTGTCTTTTACCAGGCAAAGCATACACGAGGTGAAGTGTTCCAGCTCGTCGTGCCAGCAAAGATTGGGAACATCAATTCCCATCTGCTGCGCCGCCTTCATCACCGACGTGCCTTCTTCAACCTGAATTTCCTTGTTATTTATCTTTAGTGTAATCATGTTCATTTCACATCAATAGCATCAACAGGGCAAACAATGCGGCAGGAGTCGCATTTTATACACAGCTCGGTATCGATGCTGTGTTTTTCGTGCGGGGTGAACGGAATAGCATCCACCGGGCATTTTTGCACGCACATGGTACAACCTATGCAATTATCGTTTACCGAATAGGTTATCATTTCGGTACATTTTCCGGTTGGGCAAACCCCGTTAATGTGCGCTTCGTACTCATCGCGGAAATATTTCAGCGTGCTGATAACCGGATTTGGTGCTGTTTTTCCCAGTCCACACAAACTTCCTTTATTGGTCCATTCGGCCAGTTTCTCCAATTCCTCAATATCCCCTTTTTTTCCTTTACCGCTGGTGATATTTTCCAGGATATCGAGCATTCGTTTGGTTCCTACGCGGCAGAAAGTACATTTCCCGCATGATTCATCCTGGGTAAACGAGAGGAAAAACCGGGCCATATCCACCATGCAGTCGGTATCATCGAGTACCACCAAACCGCCGGAGCCCATCATGGCCCCCATTTCGGTAAGCGATTCGTAATTAATAGGTGTGTTGGCGTACTCCGCCGGGATACAACCTCCCGAAGGACCACCAATTTGCACCGCTTTAAACTTTCGTCCGTTGGCAATTCCACCGCCAATTTCTTCCACCACCTGCCGTATAGTAATTCCCATGGGAACCTCAATTAACCCGCCACGGGCCACTTTCCCGGCCAGGGCAAAAACTTTAGTGCCGGTATTTCTCTCAGTACCAATGCTACTAAATTTTCCGGCTCCTTCGCGAAGGATGTACGAAATTTGTGCGAATGTTTCGGTGTTGTTCACGAGTGTCGGGTGTCCCCAAAGCCCTTTGTTGGCAGGGAAAGGCGGACGAATTTTCGGGAATCCGCGGCTGCCCTCGATGGAGGCAATAAGAGCGGTTTCTTCGCCGCACACAAAAGCACCGGCGCCTTCATAAATCGACAAATCGAAATCAAAACCGGTACCCCTGATATTTTTCCCGATATAATTATTCTCGCGGCAAATTTCGAGTGCTTTACGAATTCGTTTTACGGCCAGCGGGTATTCGGCCCGAATGTATAAAAATCCCTCGTGGATTCCTACTGCATAGGCGGCAATGGTAATTCCTTCAATAATGCGGTACGGATACGACTCCAGTAGCATGCGGTCCATAAAAGCCCCGGGATCCCCCTCGTCGCCATTGCAAATCAGGTATTTCTTTTCATCTTTTTCACGCTTCACAAACTCCCACTTCATTCCGGTGGGGAAACCCGCTCCGCCGCGGCCACGGATTCCACTGTTCTTCACTTCTTCCACGACCTCTTCGGGAGTAAACGAATTCAATACTTTTTCAAGTGCCGTAAAGCCGCCTCTTTTATGGTATTCATCAATATTGAGCGGATTGATTATTCCGCGGTATTCGGTGGCAATGGGAATCTGTTTACCGAGAAACGAGGCCACCGGTTTTTCACGCATGCTTATTTCGTAACGCTGCACGCCATCCCAGTTTCGGTCAGTTTGAATGTCTTCGGCAAAATGGAAAAGTTTATTTTTAAATTTCCCAAGAATTCCGGGTGGGTTGAAATGGTTTTCAACAATTCCCTTAACATCTTCCGGTTTAACCTTTGCATACAGGGTGGGTTCTCCTTCGTTGGGGACCACCTCAACCAGCGGCACCTGGTGGCACATCCCCACACATCCAACGTGTTTCAGCTTCACCCGCAAACCACTTTGGTTCACCACTTTTTCCACTTCCTCCTCAATCTCGCCACTGCCACTGGCCACACAGCAGGAGCCCAGGCCAATCCGGATTTCACCTTTTATTTCCGAACCATCGGTTTTCCTGTATTTTTTGGCACCTTTTTTTCCCTGCTGGCTTTCGAAATCTTCAATTACCTTATCCACCTGATCGGTGCCCACATGCCCGTAAGTTACCTCGTCAACCTGCACAACCGGCGCAAGCGTACAGCAGCCCAGGCAACTCACTTTTTCGAGTGTGTAGTTTCCCGATTCATCGGTGTCCTCGTCATCTTTCAATTTAAAATGCCTTTTAAACGCATCGTACACCTGGTTGGCACCTTTTACGTGGCACGCTGTTCCCACGCAAACTTTTACAAGGTGTTTGCCAGCGGGCACCATCCTGAATTGCTTATAGAAGCTTGCCACCCCTACAATTTCGGAAAACGTGATGGATGTTTTTTCCTCCACGTACCTCAGCGTATCTTCAGGCAGGTAATTGTATTCATTCTGAATGGACTGCAAAATAGGGATAAGGGCTTTCTTTTCAGAACCTTTTTCCTCAATAACGCGGTCGATATTTTGGAAATTGTTTGTCATAACAGTATCCTAAAGCACCAAAAAACAAGCATCAAAACACAAATAATAACCAGACTCCAAAGACCAAATCAGGGAAACAGTATAACCTGGTTTTATTTTTTGAACTTTTAAAAATTGATATTTATTTGACATTTGAATTTTGTTATTTGGAATTTTCTAATTTCCTATACAATATAAATTTTCATTTCCACGGATGTAAATTCTTCCTTCGGCAAATGCCGGCGAAGTTCCATAGGTTTCGCCCAGCTCGTTTTCGCTGATTAAATTCATCTCTTTGCCGTATTCATAAACGCGCATAACTCCCGCGTTGTCCATCATAAAAAGCTTGCCATCAGCATACATGGGAGAGGAATAAAAAGTTGTTCCCACATCATGTTCCCAGTATTCTTCACCGGTTTTTGCATCGTAGCAAACCATTACCCCGTAGCTGGTGCAAATAATGAGCAACCCGTCGTGTGCCAGCGGACTCGAAGCTTCGGGGAGGTACATATTGTCTTCCCAAAGAATTTCCTGCGTTTTTATGTCGATGGCTACCATTGTGGCATACTCGTTGGCCGCGTGAACAATACCATCGCTGTAACCAACTGATGGCCCCACTTCGCCCATCATGCAGTCAACCGCCCACAGTTCTTCACCGGTTTCAACATCGTAGCCTGCCACAATGGGGACAGCAGTTAGTATTATCTGATATTTCCCGTCCACTTCGGCAAGTACCGGGCTGGCCCACGAAATATTGGCATCGCGTTTTGTATCCCAAACCGGGTTGCCTGTGGCGGTATTGAGTGCCAGCAGCCTGCCACCACTGTTTGTATCCATCTGGATAAACAGTTTATTATCCCAGGTAATCAGTGAAGAAGAATGTCCGTAATGATTGTCGGGCACGCCCAGGTTTTTTGCCCAAACGCGGTTGCCATCCATATCGAATGCAATGACATCGCCTGTAGCGAAAATGGCAAATACCCGCTGGCCGTCGGTTGTAACAGTTGGTGCAGCAAGCCCGGTGTCTTCGTTTACACGCGGCATGGATGACGGTGAACCGGGAATATTATTTGCAACACCTGTCCAGAGCAGTTCACCGGTATTGGCGTTGTAGCAATACACTTCGCGACTTTGGTCGTCGGCACCGGTAATAAATACTTTATCGCCCCAAACTACCGGGGAATTATACCCGTGTTTCGGAATAGGTGATTTCCACAGGATGTTTGTTCCTGAAGCACCATCCCATTCAGTAGGTATATTTTCATGATAAATAACTCCCTGCCCCAGCGGCCCCCTGAATGAGTTGTGGTTATTTTTAATTTGATTGATTGTAAGCGAAGAAGCAACGGAAGTTTCAGGTTGTGCTTCAGGCTCCGGTTGTGGTGCAGCTACTTCTTCTTCAACGGCCGTCTGTTCTGTTTCATCTTCGGTTTCAACAGTTTCTGATTCATCAGTAACAGATTCCTGAACAGTTTCCTCCTGTGTCTGATCCACGTCAATTACCTCTATTTCTTCATCTTCTGCTGGCAGGGCTTCAGCCATGGCTTCAGTTTCCACCTCATAACGGTCGAGGTAATTTACCGTTGCAAAGGAAGCGATGACTGCCAAAACAAAAACAAGCCCACCCACTATGATAATTCCTTTTTGGGCAATAATGCGGCTGGCGATTTCATTTTCAAGAACTTTATCAGGTTCTTCAATTTTTGATTTTAACGAATAAAAATACCGTAAAGCCACTGCCAGCACAATTGCCCCGAAAAGTAGAAGATATGCCCCGGTTTTCACCTGCCACTGGCTGTTGAAATAAGCCTTGCGTGCCAACAGATCGTAATTGCGAATTTCGGTTTTTAATCCGTCGTTATTAGGCTCTTCATTCAGCCTTTCCACCAACACTTCCATAACTTTGCTTTCAATAGGATCATTTTGCGATACCTGCCAGTAATTCAGCAACAAAAGCAAAGCCACTATTGTACAAAAAGTACCGGCAACAAGTGCCACATTTTGAGCTAATTTTAATTTATCGTTGTTGGTCATTTTAATTGTATTTTCAACTTGTAAAACTTTTTTCATGCTTAATTGCGCGGTTAGAAACCACGCAACCCGTTTATTCTTCAACCGGACAATAATCCATGCAACGCCCGCAACTGAGGCAATTTCCTTTGTGCGGCACGTAATCCTGTCGCTTTCGGAAAACTACAGTATTCAATAAAGTAACACCGATTACAAGGCCGATGAACCCGCCGGCAATCATGCTCCCATAGTAAAATTTCTGACGTATTACACCGGCTTCCTCCACCAGTGTTTCCATTGTTTTACCTGAAGCGAGGAATGTTTGTACATCAATATTATCAGGATCGTTTTTAATTTCCGGATTGGATATCAGCAACTCGGCCAGATACACATCGTTGTTTGCTTTGGAAAGGAAGGTATGTGAACGTTCCCCCACAAACACACCGGCTGCAATCCACAATGGAATAAGCAATGCGTAAGTTATAAACCGTTTCGGCCCAAGTCCCGATTTTACCACCTCTTTTTCATCGGTGGGATAATCGATGGCATCAAACGGACAGGAATTGGAACACAATTTACACTGAATACATTTTGATGGCGTAATGGTGAGATGCCATTTCGAAAAGCGGGACATCCAGCTCAGCAATACGCTGTACGGACAAAAGAACCGGCAATACGGGCGGGCTACAAACATACCCACGAGCAGGAAACTGATTCCCAGCACCACCATCAGGAATTTGGCATCCATTCGGAAAATCCCCACAAACGGATCGTAACGGCAAATTATAAAATCGGTTCCGGTAGCCACAAAAAGCACTGCGAGGGAGAGGTAAACATAGGGAATCAACCCCAGTGTTTTGTTCAACCATTTGGGCAAACTGATGGGCTTAATTATTATCAAATCCTGTATGGCACCCAACGGACAGGCACCTGCACAAAATGTTCTGCCAAAAAAAAGTGTAAATGCCAATGGCAAGAGGAAAAACAGCAATGCGGTAAGTGAAATGGCATAGGCCGGGTCGGCAAACGAAAGCGTGACATTTTGAATGGCCCCGATGGAGCAGATACAGCCATTGCGGTAAAATCCAAAGTAGATAAGCGTGAATACTGAAAGCCACAGAATACCCTGCCTCGACCGTTTTTTCAACACAAGCCAGGTTGCCAGTGAAAGTACCACCAGAAGTACCAGCACATCAAAATATTCGAGGGAAAGCGCCCGGGGCTCGGGAGTTACCGTGGATGGTTGCTCGTAACCTGATTCGAATTCCGGTTTCGGAAACCTTTGTTGCTGAGCCGAAAGGTGAGACGGCAAAAGGTAAAAGGCAAAAATTAAAAGGTATAATATATATTTGATTTTTTTCATTTCAATCAGGATTCCGGGTTTTTTGAAAAATCGCCTTTCACATTGTACGCTTCGCTGGCCGGCACCCGTTTAATGGCATCCGAAGGGCAAACGCGGGCAATGGAACACTCGTTGCAATTGAGGCAGATATCGTGAATGATTTGCAGGTGCAACGAACCGTTCCCAAACGATGTGCATCCTTCCACGCACTTGGCACAACCAATGCAGAGGTCTTCGTTTATAATGTATTCAAAATAAGGCTCCTCTATAAATTTACGTTCAATGGCTGCGGTTGGGCAAAGCTGATTTTCAGCGGCTGTGCTCAGCTGATTGGCATCGGGTTTGAAATAGCCGCCGCACAAATCGCAGTAGCCACACAAATCGTAGGCATGTACACATTTCACGGCTGAGGGTGTCATCACACAATCGGTGGCGCAACGCCCGCATTGGTTACATTCAAACGGATCTATCTGCCAGACGTAATCGTCTTTCACCACTTTGCTCAACGCCAGTCCGCTGACACTACCCAATGCCAGGGCCAGGGTAAGCCGTGCTCCACTCTGGATGAATTCGCGGCGGTTTTTCGATTTTGTATTGTTTTCCATCTGTTTATGTATTTCACGAAAAGACGCAAAGGAGAACATTCGAGAGTTTGAAATTATTCGAGAATTCAAACCTTCAAACCTTCGAATTTTCAAACGTTCAAATCACCTCTGTATGTCAATGTTCTTCGTCGTGGTCATTTCATTGCAATATTTTTTATCTTACTCCTAATCAACGATTCAATATGCGGCGCATGATTAGGCAGTGTTTCAAATAAATGACCTGCTTGCGCCTTGTTAAAATCTGCAATTCTGTAACCCCCGGTTGAAACCGGGGGCTAAATTTTAATTTCCTACGGAGTTTTTCTCATTGTTTGTTCTTCCTGTTTAGTTTCAATGGCTTGCGGTAATTCACATTTGGAAAATTGTCCGCATTGCCGGCATGCCGGCGAAACCGAACAGGTAGTGTCCACTTTTTGGTTGGCCACGAGGTAACCGGTAGTGGCTGCCATGCCTCCCAAAATCAAAAATCTCCCCCCTGTTTTTATGAATTCTTTTCTGTTCATCTCATTTATCGTCTTTCGTTTTGCGGTGCACAGAACGTATCTTTTTCAAACTACTTCTCCGGATGCACCTGAAACATTCACCAGGCTAAAGCCCGGTGTTATTTTTTGGTTCAAAAACACGTATCATTTTTTTATCGAAATCGAGAGCGTAAATGTTATTTTGGTTGTCGGCGGCCAGATCAGGTGCCCGGCCTTCGTCAACAAATTTGTTGGGTGCCGCTACAACTCCCTCTAATTCCCCCGAACGCTTGTATGTTTTTATTCGCACCAGGCCTTTTTCACTGGTTACAAAGCGGCCGTCGCTTAAAAATGTGAAATGCGACGGATTACAGCAACCGCTAAATCCCTCAGGTTTCATACTGGTTCTTTCCCAGTGAGAGCGGAGGTTTCCCTCGTAAGTATAATTTTCGAGGGCATGCAATCCCGGATTCACCACCCACAAATCGCCTTCATCATTGATGTCCAAATCGAAACAGGGACTGGGAATAATGAAACCATGCAATACCCCTTCTTCCGCCTTACCGTCAAATTCACCTAATTTTTCGCCCTCATCAGAATAACGAATTACACGTCGTTTGCCGGCATCGGCTACAAAAACATTGTTTTCAGTTGCTGCAATGGCTGTTATAAAGGAATTTTCGTCCAGTTGTTCCCATTCATTCAATATGTTACCATCTTCGCTTAAAAGAAAAACACGGTTACCGGCTGCGAGGTAAATTTTTTCTTTGAAAACCTCCACTGCCTGCGGTTCCCCGGGCAAATTTAATTCTGCGAGCAATTTCCCCGAGAAATCAATTATTTTCAGGCTATTATCTCCAGTCACATAAATTTTTTCGTTATTTACAGCGATTGCAACAGGTTCGTTAAAACCAATTTTGAAGTTTTTAGATTCTTTATAAAGAATAAGTTCAGGATCAACATTTTTGAACTCCTCCACATCGTAGGCAAACGGATTTGGGTTACTCCTGTCGGGCCTGTCAGAACGAAATTCACTAACAAAAACAGCTATAATTACAGCCGCCATAACCAATAGAAAAATGATGATTCCCTTGTTCTTCATTTCAAAAAATTAAGCGTTTAAATCGATACAAACCATTGTTTCGGCATCCCGCATAATCAGGTAACCGTTGGCAATGGCAAACGGTGCCCATGCATCATGGCCGTTCTCAATAACTTTTACCTGGTCAAGTTCAATATAGCTGTCGGTACTGGGCCGTGCGATAAAAAGTGTTCCGTCATCATTCAGGACAAACAGCTTTCCATCGGCAATAAAATAGGGACCGAGGCCAAATCGTTTATCAGCGCCGCTGGTCCACACCACCTCCTGCGGATTATCGGGATGCACGCAAACCAGCTGGTTCCGGTTGGGCCCGCCATCTTTCGGGATAATCCCAAACAGGTATCCTTCCCAGTAAAGTGGTGTTTGCTGTTCGCAGGCCAAACCATCCCGTGGCCTGTACTCCATTAATGGTTCAACAGAAAATTCACCATTATTTTCTGAAAGTTGCAACAACATGCTTCCCGCACCGTATCCGGCCGTCATGAAAATTTTTCCGTCGGGCATGCAAACCGGCGAGGGTGCCACCACCGAGTGGTTCCATTCTGTGGCTGACCAAAGTATTTCGCCTGCATCGTCGCCATCGGCAGCTATTCCAACCAGTGCCCCGATGGCACTGTAAACATACATTTTACGACCGCCATAGGTAAAAGGCATAATTGACGAATGCGACATTTTCCAGCCTTCCGGGTTGGGTGTTTCCCAAATCTTTTCACCGGTTTCGCAATCAACGGCAATCATAAGTGCATTTCCACCCGTTGCAATAATCGCTTTTCCGTCGTCGATAAGCGGGCACTGCCCGGTGTACCAAAGTGGCACTTCCGACTCGTATTCTTTTGCCACATCGATTCCCCAGCGAAAACCGCCGGTTTCGCGGTCGAGGCACATCACGTGGCTCATCGGGCCAATGGTTAAAATATAATCTTCGGTAATTGCCGGAATTGTTCGCGACATACCGTGGTTTCGTTTCACATCCAGGTTATAACCCCGTGCCCACATTTCTTTACCATCCACGAGCGAAAAACAACGCAACATATCGGCACGCTCCTCTTCGTCGTAATCGAGCACATAAGCCAGTCCCTCGTAAATTGCAGCCCCTGCGTGGCCTTCGCCCAGTTCAACCGACCACAAAATTTCAGGGCCTTCAGCAGGAAACTGATCAATTAATTTGACCGGTGATTTTGAAATATTGTCGAAATCTTCTCCCCTGAAACGCGGCCATTTTTCTGACAGTTCAGTGTAACCAGTTGCATAGCGTTCAAAGATTTCACCCAGCTCAACTTCCTGAGCCTCCGCGCCTTTCCCGCGGTTGTCGGCTCCTTCGATATTAACTGTAAAATCACTTGTGGGATCGTTCCTAAGCCACCAAACTATAAATACCAGCGCTAAAACGCCCAGTGCAATAACCGAAATATTTACAATTCTTTTGTTATCCATTTCAGGATTTCCAATTAGAAGTTTTTCACACTTCACAGATTCTTTAAATAGTCTCTTTTGCTGACTTATAGCCAGCTTCCCAAAGTGATTCCCACGCTTTGTCAGGGGTAAAACCCCGCCCCTTTTCCGTATCACTTTTCACATCGCGCGGGTTGGCACCCACCTCGGCATACAACTGGTTAACTCCAGCCATCATCGCCATTTGTGCCGGCTCGTGCACATTCATCGAGCGTTGCGGATTGACGACGATGTTGGTAACTGCCACAATTTTTGCCAGCTCCCTGGCCGGAATTTTTCCATTATCGAACAAAGGTGTCCCGGGAACAGGAATCCTGCGCATTACAGCCATTACAGAAATTTTTAAATCGCGGGCCCTTTTTATCTCCTTCAGTATTTCCTGGTAAGAATGCTCTGGCCCGATAGGTTCAATGCAGTAATAAAGTTCGAGGCCTGCACTTAAAACAGCCTGCATGGTTTTTTCACGGTTGGCGGGTTTGGCAAGGGTGTCTTCCCCTTCGCCTATCCTGTTTATGTGGTAAATGGCACTGAAACCTGACGATTTCAATTTTTTTGCAGTGGCCTCATCAAAATCGCCAATATTGGCCACCAGCCGCTGGTGCGGTTTTAACAGCGATTTTACTTTTTTCGAAATATCGAGAAACTGCTCTATCGGATAATCGGCAGTAGTCATTAAAAACAGTTCATCGTAATTTTGTTGTTCCAGCCTTGCAATTTCGCCGCGCAGAGTTTCAAAATCTTTTTCCCACTCGGCATCCAACGAATAATGCTCCATCCCCATGGAACAAAAGCGGCAGTTGATTGAACAGGGTGCAGCATTGATTCCTATTTGGGTAAAAACATATCCGCGTTCCTTAAATTTATCCCGGCTCAAATTATCGGAAACATAAAGTAACCGGTAATAATCGCGGCTGTTGTTTGCAATATTTAACATTTCCAGGATTTCTTCATCAGAAAGATTAAAATCCCCTTTTTCTATTTTCTCAATTACATCCATAAATTTATTTTTCCTTTATATCGAATATCATCAGCACATCGCCGTGGCGCATAAATAATTTTCCATCTTTAATAAACGGATGTGCCCAGTGAGGCCCGGCACCTTTGGTAATCCTGAATTCACTAATAACCTCAAACCCGTCAGGATCTGGTTTTACCAATCCCACATTTCCACGCTCGTTGTAGGCGTACAGTAATCCATCGGCCATCACCAGAACGCCTTTGGTGTCCCAGTCTTCCACGTATTTAATTTCGCCGGTATCCCAAACCATGCATACCCAGCGGCCTTGTTTGTTGTTGTACCAGTTGGATCCGTAAACATGTCCGTCGTGCAGGATGACACCGTGATGGTGGTTATCCAAAGTACGGCTGGTATATTTTTCTGAAACAGATGTTCCGGTTGAATCCATTTTCAGCATAACAGCCGGATAGTCGTAACCCATAGTTATGAAAATTTCATCGTCTTGAAAAACCGGGGTGTTGGTCCATATCAGTCCGTTATCCTGCGAAGTCCACTTTTCAGGATCGAAATATTGATAATTCCAGGCAATTTCACCCGTTTCGGGATGCAGCGCTATTAAATGAGAAGCAGTAAGTGCTAAAATAAAACGATGCCCGTTAAATTCATAAATTGTTGCAGAAGCGTAGCCACGTGCACCACCGAGTGACTTACTTTTCCAAACCGTTTCACCGGTCATTTTATCGAGTGCAACAATTGAAGTCTCGCTTCCTCCGGGTGAACAAATGACCTTGTCATCAATAATCAGTGGCGTTTCCGAGTTACCCCAGTTGTGGTATTCGGCATTAAACTTTTCGTCCACATCTACTTTCCATATTGATTCACCATTTTCGCGATTGATGCAGGAAACTTCTCCGGTTCCGCTTTGCACGTAAACCCGGTTGTCTTCCACCACCGGGGTGCTGCGTGTATCGGGAAACGACTGGTTCCACGACCTTCCGTAAGGAACCTGCCATTTTATATTTCCCTGCAAATCCATTGCGGTAAGGTAGTCCATGGTATCAATCATTCCTGTGGTATAAATCATATCCGCTGCAAAAATGGGAGATGACCATCCTTTCCCAATGCCTTCAGCTTCGAGAATAGTTTCAGGGCCGCTTTCGGGCCACTCTTTTAAAAGGCCGGTTTCGGGGAAATGCCCATCGCGATCAGGACCTCGCCACTGTACCAGTTGGGCATTTAAGGAAGAGATAAATAAGAGTAAAAACACTCCGGTTAAAAGATTTTTCATTGTATAATATTTTGTTTTTTACAAATGTAAGAATTAACGGTTTCACGCTTTGTATATAAATTACTGCTACTTCTACCTTTTTTACTGGTCTGCCTCTGATTCAAGCATTTCTCTATTCATAAAAAAGCACTTACAGGGAGAAATAAAAAATATTTTTAAAACAAATACCTGCACAAATCAATCAGTTGTTCTTAAAATAATTAAAAACAATTACTATTTGATTTTATATGCAATAAGTGTATTCCCGTGGCGAAGATAAAGCCGCCCATCCCGGATTACCGGATGCGACCAGTGTTGTCCCGATCCCAGATCAACCCGGGTTTTACTTTTCAGGTTAAATCCTTCAGGAGTAGCTTCTGCCAGGCCAAGTTCACCGCGGTCGCTGTAACAGTACAACATTCCGTCGGCATAGATGGTAACGCCTTTACCTATATCGGTTGAAGCATATTTTTCTTCTCCGGTTTCCCAATCAACACAGCGCCATTCGCGGCTGTTATCTCCAGAACCGTAAAGATAGCCGTCAACCATAACCATTCCACCAATACGGCTGTCGAGATGTTCGTTCGTCCATGCTTTTTCCACACTGCTGCCATCTGCATTTAATTCGAGTTTAACACCACCTTGTCCATATCCGCTGAAACAAAATACCCCGCCATCATGATAAATCGGTGTGTTGGCATGAACCTGCCAGCGATTGGTTTGTGGATGCGACCACAGCATTTCTCCATTCTCGGCATCGAGGCCAATTATGTGCTCAGCAGTGTGGGTAACCAGCAATTTTCGTGAAGGTAATTCAACAAGCAACGGTGTGCAATAGGCTGAAAGCTCACCTTTGGCGGGCGACGACCAGATTAAATTTCCATTATGCCTGTTCAGGGCAACTACATTGTTGGTTTTTCCGCCTGGGGTAATATATATTACATCGCCGTCAACTACCAGTGTTTCGGTAACGCCCCAACGGATATTCTCACCATCGAAATCGTTAAATACATCTTTGCGCCATTTTACTTTTCCGTCTGCGGCAGTCATGCAAGTGAGCACACCGTGCCCGGAATAGATGTACAGCAAATCTCCGGCTATAACAGGTGTTGAACGCGAACCGGGGTAACTTTCAAGAAACTCTTCGCCGTAGGGAACTTTCCATTGCAACTCCCCAGCTGGCGAAAGGGCATAAATGTAGCCCGTCTGGCCTTCCATACCGGAGAGATAAATCATTCCGTTGGCAAAAGCCGGGGAAGAGTGCCCTTCGCCCAATCCATCGAAATGCCAGATTATTTCAGGCCCTGATTCCGGCCAATGTTTTAGCAAACCGGTTTCATTGTAAACACCGTTGCCATTCGGACCTCGCCACTTTGTAGGAGTTTGAGCAAAAAGTGTAATTCCTGTAAAACCCAGTAAAATAAAAAGAAAAAATGATTTTTTGACCATCAACTTACGGTTTTAAATTAATTGCTTAAAAATAAAACCAATAAGTGAATTGTACAATCAAGAGATCTAATTTATTACATGTCTAAATAGTGATATATGTTTACACTTTGTTAAGAGGATGTTAACAAAAATCAGAGATATTACGAACAATTAAAAGAAGGAGTAATGAAACTTAATAAACCCAAAAACCACCAACTGATACACTCACAAAATAAAACTGCCCATTCACAAAGCCAAGCATTTTATTCACAAAAGTTGTATTTTTTAAAATATTTCAAAAGAATATATTCGAATCATTAATAAAATTTACAACCATTAAATCAAAATTTATGAAAAAGCCAACACGGTATTACTCTCGAATTGAGTTGATACACTAAAATCATTATTTAATCAATAATTCCATTAAATCAAATCCAAACAAAATGAAACAAAAAATTCTTTTGAT